>DASSBI010000171.1:0-5846 GCA_035698965.1 Gaiella sp.
GTTCGACGAGGTGCGTCACCCGAGGGTCGAGTCGATCGAGGATCTCGCGCTCGCGGTCGCGCGAGCCCGGGGGCGTCCGGCCGTGATGGTGTACACGCTCGTCGAGCCGGGGCTCCGCGACGAGATGCGGCGTCAGTGCCGGCGCGCGCGTGTCCACTACTGCGACCTGCTCGGTCATCCGATCGAGTCGATCTCGCGCGTCGCCGGTGTCGCCGCCCGGATGGAGCCCGGCGTGCGGGCGCCGCTCGACCAGACGTACTTCAAGCGGATCGAGGCGATCGAGTTCGCCGTGCGGTACGACGACGGGATCGGTGGCGGCCTCGACGAGGCGGACATCGTCCTCGTCGGGGTCTCGCGGACATCGAAGACGCCTCTCTCGATCTACCTGGGCTACCTCGGCCACAAGGCTGCGAACGTGCCGATCGTGCGCGGCGTAGACCCTCCGGCGCACCTCTTCGAGATCGACCGGGTCAAGATCGTCGGCCTCACGATCGATCCCGAGCGGCTCGTCGAGATCCGAGAGGAGCGCGTCCGCTCGATGGGCGGGCCGCGGCGTCGCTACGCCGACCTCGAGGTCGTGTTCGAGGAGCTCGAGGCTGCTACCCGGATCCACCGGCGGCTCCGCTGCCCGGTGATCGACGTGTCAGAGCTGTCGGTGGAGGAGACGGCGATGCGGATCATCCGGCTCGTCGCGGACCGTCACCGGCGCCGGGAGACCGCATCGGCGTGACTTCGCCGAACGCGAAGTACGGGCTCCTGGCGCGCGGGGTCCGCCGTGATCTCTCGGAGAAGGGCTGGGTCCCGGTCCGGTACTGGGTGATCTGGTGGTGGGCGCTCGGCGTCGCGATGGTGATGTTCTACGTCGTCCTGACGCCCATCTGGCTCGGCCTCCGGGTAGCAGCGTGGGTCGCCGAGCTTCGCTCGCGGCTTCGCTAGGGGCTCGCCGGCGCGCAAAACGCGAGAACGGTGTCAGACACCGGTTGCCCGCCACCGTGACGGAAGTGCCCGCTGTACATAGGATCGCGCCCATGCGTCTCGTTTACGCATTCGACGAGGAAGCCCCGGGCGGGCGAGACCTGCTCGGCGGGAAGGGCGTCGGCCTCGCCGAGATGACCGCGCTCGGGATCCCCGTGCCGGCGGGGTTCACGGTCACGACGGATGCCTGCCGCGAGACCATGCGGACGGGCGAGCCGCCGGAGACGCTCTGGCCCGAGATGGACGAGCACGTCGGGCGGCTCCAGGAGCGCACCGGGAAGCGGTTCGGCGATCCCGGCGACCCGCTCCTCGTGTCGGTTCGCTCGGGCGCAGCGATCTCGATGCCGGGGATGATGGACACGATCCTCAACCTGGGCCTGAACGACGTCGCCGTGGATGGGCTCGCCGCCGCCACCGGAAACCCGCGCTTCGCGTGCGATTCCTATCGCCGGCTGATCCAGATGTACGGAGAGGTCGTCGACGGTGTCGAGGGGCATCTCTTCGAAGGCGAGCTGCAGAGCCTCAAGGAGCGTCGCGGCGTGCGGCAGGACGTCGACCTCACCGCCGACGACCTCCGTGAGCTGATCGCGACGTTCAAGGGGATCTACGAGCGCGAGACGGGCTCGCCGTTTCCGCAGGACGCGCGCGATCAGCTGCAGCGCGCGACGCGCGCGGTGTTCGACTCGTGGGAGTCGCCGCGTGCCCGGGTCTATCGGCGCACTTACGACATCCCGGACGACCTCGGCACGGCCGTGAACGTCGTCCAGATGGTCTTCGGCAACAAGGGCGACACGTCGGGCACGGGCGTGTGCTTCACGCGCAACCCCTCCACGGGCGAGCGGGCGCTCTTCGGCGAGTTCCTCGTCAACGCCCAGGGGGAGGACGTCGTCGCGGGCATCCGGACGCCCGAGCCGATCGATCGCATGCGCGAGCTGCTCCCCGACGCCTACGCACGGCTCGTCGACACGCTCGACGGGCTCGAGCGGCATTACCGGGAGATGCAGGACATCGAGTTCACGGTCGAGGACGGCACGCTGTTCATCCTCCAGACGCGAACCGGCAAGCGCACGGCGCAGGCGGCGCTCAGGATCGCGGTCGAGATGACCCACGAGGAACTCGTCACGCGCGAGGAGGCCGTCGCGCGGATCGACGCCGGGCAGCTCGACCAGCTGCTCCACCCACGCATCGACCCGGACGCGGAGGTCGAGGTGGTTGCGACGGGGCTCAACGCATCGCCGGGCGCGGCGTCCGGCGCCATCGTGCTCGACGCCGACCTGGCCGAGGAGCGCGGCCGCGCGGGTGAGGACGTCGTGCTCGTCCGCTGGGAGACGACCCCCGACGACATCCACGGCCTGATCCACGCGAAGGGCGTGCTGACAGCCCACGGCGGGATGACCTCGCACGCTGCCGTCGTCGCGCGAGGCATGGGGAAGCCCTGCGTAGCCGGCTGCGAGGCGCTCTCGATCGACACGAAGGCGCGCACGCTGACGATCGGCGACGTCGCGCTCCGCGAGGGCGACACGCTGACGATCGACGGAGGCTCGGGCCGGGTCATCGTCGGCGCCGTGCCGCTCGTCCCGCCGGCGATCGACGAGAACTTCGAGACCGTCCTCTCCTGGGCGGACGACGTCCGCCGGCTCCGGGTCCGCGCCAATGCCGACACGCCCGCCGATGCCGCGAAGGCACGCGAGTTCGGCGCCGAGGGCATCGGCCTCTGCCGCACCGAGCACATGTTCATGGCCCCCGACCGGCTCCCCGTCGTGCAGGAGATGATCCTCGCCGAGGACGAGCGGTCGCGCCGCGCGGCCCTCGACCTGCTGCTCCCCGTCCAGCAGGGCGACTTCGAGGCGATCTTCGAGGCGATGGCCGGCTACCCGGTCACGATCCGGCTTCTCGACCCTCCGCTGCACGAGTTCCTTCCCTCCGCGGAGGAGGCCACGTCCGAGGCGATGCGCCGCCGGATCGAGCAGCTCCGCGAGGCGAACCCGATGCTCGGCACGCGCGGCTGCCGCCTCGGCCTCCAGTGGCCCGAGATCTACGAGATGCAGGTGCGCGCGATCGTCCGGGCGGCGAGAGCCGTCGCCGAGCGGACCGGTGAGGCGCCGCAGGTCGAGATCATGCATCCGCTCGTCGGCTTCGCGGAGGAGCTGCGCCGACTGCGCGAGCTGACAGAGCGGGTCGCCGCCGAGGAGCCGGACGTCGACTACAGCTGTGGCACGATGATCGAGCTTCCACGCGCCTGCGTCCGCGCCGACGAGATAGCCGAGCTCGCCGACTTCTGCTCGTTCGGGACGAACGACCTCACACAGACGGCGCTCGGCTTCTCGCGCGACGACGCCGAGGGCAAGTTCCTCACCTACTACCTCGAGCACGGCGTGCTCGCGCGGAACCCGTTCGAGGTGCTCGACCGAGAGGGCGTGGGCGACCTGATGCGGATCGCGGTCGAGCGCGGCCGGGGCGTGAAGCCGGAGCTGAAGCTCGGGATCTGCGGCGAGCACGGAGGCGAGCCCCGCTCCGTCGCGTTCTGCCACGAGATCGGCCTCGACTACGTCTCCTGCTCGCCCTACCGCGTGCCACTCGCGCGCCTCGCCGCGGCGCAGGCGGCCCTGACGGGCGCCGGCGTCACGTCGGTCGCCGTCGGCGGCTGACCAGGACGGCGGCGCGTGTCCGCGTTTCCCGAGGCTCTGCTCCTGGAGCGCATGGCGCACTACGCGATACCAGGTGTCGCGCTCGCGCTGATCAGCGATTCGGAGATCGCGGCCGAAGCCGGATACGGCGTGAGGGAAGCCGGCGGCGATGATCCGGTGAACTCGGCCACCCGTTTCCAGGCGTGCTCGATCTCGAAGCCCGTCGCCGTGCTCGGGATGCTTCGGCTCGTCGAGCAGGGTGTCCTCGATCTCGATGCGGACGTCAACGAGGTGCTCACGTCGTGGCGCGTGCCGCCGAACGCCTCGTGGCAGCCGCGCGTGACCCTGCGTCAGATCGCAAGCCACAGTGCGGGTCTGACCGTCGGCGGGTTCCCCGGCTACGTCCGCGGAGCCGCGCTGCCCACTCTGCGCGAGATTCTCACGGGCTCCGCCCCGGCGAACACGGCGGGCATCCGCGTCGACACGCTGCCGGGCGTCGAGTTCCGGTACGCCGGCGGCGGCACGACCGTGCTGCAACAGGTGCTCGAGGACGTCACCGGCCGATCGTTCGCGGAGCTGATGCGCGACCTCGTCCTCGAGCCTCTCGAGATGTCCCGCAGCGGCTACATGCAGCCGCTCTCCGACGAGCGGCACGCCGAGGCGTCAACGGCGCACAGGGCGGATGGAAGGCCGGTGGGCGGCGGCTGGCACGTCTACCCCGAGCTCGCCGCCGCCGGCCTGTGGACGACACCGGGCGACCTCGCGCGCTTCGCCATCTCCGTGCAGCGCGCGGCGGCCGGCGATCCCGACGCGATCCTCGGGCCGGCGCTCACGACGGCGATGCTGACCCGCCATTCCGGCCCGGCCTCGCGGCTCGGGGGCCTCGACTCGGTCGGCCTCGGCCTGTTCCTCGGCGGCCCGTGGTTCGGCCACAGCGGGGGCAACGAAGGCTTCCGGTGCCACCTGATCGCACACCGCGACGCGGGGTGCGGACTGGCAGTGATGACGAACGGCGACCGGGGGCACGAGCTCGTCGCGGAGATCCTGGACGCGGTCGCCCACGAGATGGACTGGCCCGACTGGGAGGCGCCCCCGCCGGCGGAGGCCGACGGGCCTCCGATCGCGCTCGACGCCGTGACCGGAGCGTACGAGGTTCGGCCGGGCGTGGTGATCGAGGTTGCCCCGGACGGCGACGAGGTCGAGGTCACGCTGTCCGGACAGCCGCCGCTCCGGTTTCTCCGGATCTCGCAGAGCGCGTTCGGCTCGTTCTCGGTCGAGACCACCGTGGCGTTCGACGACGGAGAGCTGATTCTCCGCCAGAACGACGGCGAGCTCCGCTGCCGCCGCGTCGACCGCTAGACGTAGCTCTCGACGCGTACGTACGCGACGACGATGCTCAGCACCATGATCAGGCCGACGAGCACCGGCCCGAGCGACCGCGGCCGCTGGTACTGGAAGTGGAGGAGGGCGAACGTCGCGAGTGTGCCGCCGACAAGGCCGCCCACGTGGCCACCCCACGAGATGTTCGGGATCACGAACGACAGCGCGAGGTTGATCACGATCAGCCCGAGCGCCGGGCCCGCGAACGTCCCCGTGGCGCGGTACTCGAGGATGAGGAGGGCGCCGAAGATCCCGTAGATCGCGCCGGAGGCGCCGACCGTCACGGCGAAGGGTCCGCTGAACAGCAGCGCACCCGCCGAGCCGGCGATGCCGGAGACGAAGTAGATGAGCACGAAACGCCACGTGCCGAGCGCGCGCTCGACGATCGTGCCGCACCAGTAGAGGACGACCATGTTCAGCGCGATGTGGAGCAGGCTCGCGTGCAGGAACATCGCGGTGACGAGCCGATACCACTCGTCCTGCGCGTAGATCTGCGCTCCGATGAGCGCGCCCTTCCCGAACAGCTCTCCGCCGGGCTGGCTGACCCCGCCGCCGCCCTGATAGACGGTGATCAGGTACACGAGCACGTTGAGCGCGATCAGCCCCACGGTGGCGGGCGCCTCGAGCCCGGCGATCGTCGAGCGGGCCTGGCGGGTCGGCTGCATCGCGCGCTGTGCGGGCCTACGCGCGGCGCCGACGCCCGCGTGCTCGGGGCACTTGATGCCCACCGGCGCGAACGTCATGCACTCCTCGCAGATCGGTCGGCCGCACTCCGAGCACGAGACGAGCGTCTCGCGGCCCGGGTGCCGGTAGCAGTGGGGCGTGTCGCTCACCTCGCGGCTAGCGTACCCGCGTGCTGGTTCA
>DASSBI010000172.1:0-5295 GCA_035698965.1 Gaiella sp.
TTCTCGGCGTGCCAGCGCAGCGCGTCCGCGGAGACGACGAGGTCGTGCGCGTACGCCTCGGCCAGCGGCTTCCCCGACTCGGTCGAGATCGTCAGCGCGATCGCGTCGGCGTCCTCGACGAGCGCGTGGACGACGCGCTCGAGCAGGCGGCGGCGGGCCTCGAACGGCTCGCGCGCAAACGCGGCCTGCGCCAGGCGCCCCTCCGCGACGGCCTCGGCGAGCTCTTCCGGCGGTGTGACGGGAACGCGACCGAGCGGATCGAGCGTCGCCGGGTCGATCGAGACGAGCTCGCGGCTCGCGACGTCCGGGCCCGCGCTCACGGTCGCATCGTAGCCCCGGCACCCTCTCGGGGGGCGCGCGCGTTGAGCTCCCGGAGCTCGCGGTCGGCCCATGCGTCCACGTCGTGCACTCGCACCTGACGTCGGATGCCGTCGAGCCACGACCGCCGCACATCGGCGGGTAGCCCGATCGCGCGCTCGAGCGCGGTCGCCTGGCCCTCGACGTCGAGCGGATCGACCGGGACGACCCACTCGGCGAGCTCTTCGAACGCGCCCGCCTCGCGGGAGAGGAGGAGCACGCCGTCGCGCTCGTTGACGAGCGGCGCCTCCTTCGCGACGAGGTTGAGCCCGTCCATCACGGGGTTCACGAGCAGCACGTCGTACTCGAGATACGCCGCGATGGAGGCGAGGAAGTCGTCCCGCACCACGAGCGAAACCGGCGTCCAACCGGGCCGCGCGAACCGCTCGTTGACGTCGTCGGCGGCACGCTCGATCGCGGCCCGGTAGTCCACGTATTCGGGAATCTCCTCCCGCGAGGGATCGAGCAGCGCGAGCAACCCGATGCGGCCCTCGAGCGCCGGCGCACGCTCGAGCAGCCGCCCGAACGCTTCGAAGCCCCTGACCGCGTTCTTCGAGGGGTCGGCGCGATCGACGCGGAGCACCAGGATCTCGGGGCGCTCGGCCGCGAGCGCGTCCTGCCGCTTGCGCACACCGTCGCCGGCGGCGAGCGCGTCGAACTCCTCGGCATCCACGGCGATGGGATTCGCATGCGAGACGCGCTCGGCGTCCGCACCCCGATCGAGGAAGGCTTCGCAGCAGTCGACGAAGGCGGAGCGCCAACGCTCGGTGTGGAAGCCGACGCTGTCGCAGGCGAGCAGTCCCTCGTGGATCGCGTCGGTGATGTCGCGCGGGAGCATCGCCCAGGCGTCGGGGCCGACCCACGGGATGTGCGTGAAGTGCGCGATGCGCGCGTTGGGCCGCGCCGCGCGGACGAAGGCCGGCACGAGGTAGAGGTGGTAGTCCTGGACGAAGAGCGGCGCGTCCGGGACACGGTCGAGCTCCTCGACGACGGCGGCCGCGAGGGTCCGGTTGGCCTCGACGTACCCCTCGCGCCAGGCCGGGCCGAGGTCGGCGTCGGGGCCCTGCTTCAGCTCCCACAGACCGTGCTGGACGAACCACAGCGCGGGGTTCGCGATCACGCCGTAGAACAGGCGGTACACCTCGGGGTCGTATGCCACCAGGCGCAGCGAGAACGCCGAGCCCGACGCCGACTCCTCCGCCCGCCGCCCGGATCCCGCGATCTCGCGCTCGACCTCACCCATCGCGCTCGCGATCCACGTCACGTCGTTCCGGTCGACGAGCGGGCGCAGCGCGGTGACGAGGCCGCCGGCGCCGCGGGACTCCTCGATCGCGCCGCTCGAGCCACGCCGGAAGCCGACGGGCCCGCGGTTCGAGACGATGATCAACGGCTCGCGCCGGGCCATCACCCCGACGCGGGGCGGTTGCCGAGCGTGACGGGTATCGACATTCGCTTCTTGCCGCGCAGCACCGTGAACGTGACCGTCTGGCCCGGCCGGAGGGTCGTCGTCACGAGCCTCGACACGTCGTCGGCGTCGTCCACCTTCGTGCCGGCGATCGCGACGATCAGGTCGCCGCCGAGGGTGATGTCTTGACCGTTGAAGGCCTCGGTGCGGGAGCCGCCGTGAAGACCGGCCAGCCCCGCCGGCGAGCCGTCCTCGACGCGAGTGACGAGCGCTCCGCGGTCGGCCCCGAGCCCGAACGCCTGCGCGATCCCGGGCGTCACGTCCTGCGTGCTGACACCGATGTACGCATAGCTCACCTTGCCCGTGCGCAGTAGCTGCTCCAGTGAGCGTCGCGCGAGGTCGATCGGAATCGCGAAACCGACGCCCTCGTTCGTGCCGGACGTGCTCTCGATCTGCGCGTTGATGCCGATCACGCGCCCGTCGGCGTCGAAGAGCGGCCCACCCGAGTTGCCGCGGTTGATCGGCGCGTCGGTCTGGATCGCGTTCGAGACGGCGAACCCGCCGGCCGCGAGGGAGTCGATCGAGCGGCCGGTGGCCGAGACCACGCCGACGGTCAGCGAGCTCTGCTTGCCGAACGGGCTTCCGATCGCTGCGACCGGCTCACCGACGACGACCGTCGCGGATTCCCCGAGTGGCACGGGATCGAGCGGGTGGTGGGCGGGCTTGACGCGGATCACGCCGACGTCGCTGAAGAGATCCCAGCCGACGACGCGCCCCCCGACCCTCTCGCCGTCGGCGAACTCGACGTACACCGCGCGGGCCCCCTGGACGTTCGTCCGCGCCTCCGCGGCATTCGTGATGACGTGGGCGTTCGTGAGGATCACGCCGTCACGGTCGACGACGAAGCCCGAGCCCTGCGCCGTGCCGTCGAGCCCCAGATTCGCGTAGATGGTGACGACACCGGGCGCGCGGGCAGCGTAGAGCGCCTCCGGGTCGAACGCCGTGCCGGGCCGGCGTGCCGGCAGCGGGATGGACGGTGCGGAAGCGGCGCTCGTCTCGACGATCGTCGTCGTGCTCCCGCCGAAGCCGGCGACCGACCCGACGAGCAGCGCCGTCACGGCGCCGATCGCAGCGGCGGCGGCGGCAAGCCCCACGGCTGCCTTGCGACCCATGCCGGCCACCGTAGCAACGGTCGTTCCGTTTCCACGTGAAAACGACGGCGTGGCTCAGGGGTTTTCACGTGGAAACGGCGAGCTCGCCCGCCGGGACCGTCGCCGCCGGCAGCGAGAGCGTGAACGTCGTCCTCCCCGGCGCCCAGCTGAGCTCCACGGTGCCGCTCATCCGCTCGGCGAGCTGGCGTGCGATCGCGAGGCCGAGGCCGCTGCCCGACGCATGCGGGCCCTCGATGCGGTAGAAGCGGTCGAAGACCCGCTCCGCATGCTCACGGGGAATCCCGGGCCCGTCGTCGGAGACGGCGAGCTCCGCCCGACCCGCGTGCAGGGCCGTCGTGAGCACGATCTTCGTGCCCGGCGGCGTATGCGTGAGCGCGTTGACCGCGAGCGCGCGGCCGATCTGCAGGACGCGCTCCTCGTCCGCGAGCGCCCACGCGCTCTCGTCGGTCTCCAGCACGAAGCGGTGACCCGTCGACTCGGCGAGCGGGGTCAGCTCGTCGACGACCGTCCGCGCGGCGTCCGCGAGCACGACCTCCTCCTGCTCGACGCGGAACCGTCCGGCGTCCATCCGCGACAGGTCGAGCAGGTCGGCCGCAAGCTTCGTCAACCGATCGACCTGCTCTCGCGTGGTCGCGAGGAACCCCGCCCGCGTCTCCTCGTCGAGGTCCTCGTCGGCCATCAGCTCGAGAAACCCGGCAAGCGAGAAGAGTGGGGTGCGGAGCTCGTGCGACGCGTTCGCGACGAACTCCTTCCGCGCGGTGTCGAGTTGCGCGAGCTGGACGCGCATCCGCTCGAAGGCCGCGGCGAGCTCGCCGAGCTCGTCGTCGCCGAGATCGACCACGGGCTCGTCGAACTCACCCTGCGCGATCCGGTTCGCGGCGCGCTCGAGGCGCCGGATGCGACGCGCGTGGAGTGTCGCCGCCGCGCTCCCGAGGATCGCGGCGATCGCGAGCGCGACGCCCGTTGCGTAGAGCATCCGCCGCTTCACGACCCGCACCGTCGCGAGCTGGTCTTCGATCGGCGTCGAGAGGAGCAGGACGTTGCCCGACACGAGCGGCACCGCGATCTCGGCAAACGGCCTGCCGCGGCGCTCGACACGCCCTCGGGTGATGCGTGAGTCCCGGGCGGTCTCGAGACCGACCGTGTCGTCGCTGATCTGGCCGGCGGTCGCGGCAGAGTCCGCGAGCGTTCGGAGCGACAGGGGCTCCGGGCCGAAGACCTGGTAGACGACGACCCGCGCGTTCACCAGGAGCGATGCCGCGTCGACGAAGGTGTCGATCGACAGCGGGTCGGTGAAGTCGCCGCGCGCGTCCGCCCGCGTGTACGAGTACGCGGTCGCCTCGGCGTCGCTTTGGAGCTCGTCGAGTCGCTCGGCGACGAGGCGCCGCTCGAGTGACGGCACGACCATCAGATACGCGCCGCCGAGCGCCCCGCCCACGATCAGGAGCAGTGCGACCGCCAGCGTCGTGCGGATCCCGCCCGGGAGGCTCATCCGGCCGAGGCGCCGTCGCGGAATCGGTACCCCGCGCCGCGCACGGTGAGGATCAACTCGGGCTCCCGAGCGTCGCGCTCGATCTTCTCGCGCAGGTGCCGCACGTGTACGTCGATCGTCCGCGGCTCGCGGTAGTCCGCGCTTCCCCGGATGCGCTCGAGCAGCTGCCGCCGGCTGAAGACGATGCCAGGCTCGCTCGCCAGGAGCGCGAGGAGCTCGAACTCGACGAAGGTCAGCTGGATCGGCACGCCGCGCACCTCTACCGTGCGGCGCGGGAGGTCGATGACGACGTCGCCGCGGTCGACGACCTCGTCGCGACGGCTCGCGTGGTGCGGTGTCGCGGCGCGGCGCAGGAGGGCACGCACACGGCTCCGGAACTCCCGAATCGAGAAGGGCTTCGTGATGTAGTCGTCGGCGCCGAGTTCGAGCCCGAGCACCTTGTCGAGCTCGTCGTCGCGAGCGGTGAGCATGATGATCGGCACCGTGCTCTCCGAGCGAAGGCGGCGGCAGACCTCGAGCCCGTCGACTTTAGGCAGCATGATGTCGAGGACGACGAGGTCGACGGTCTCCTCGCCGAAGCGCCGCAGCGCCTCGTCGCCGTCGCGCGCCTGGACGACCCGGTACCCGTCGCGCTCGAGCGGGTAGGTGAGGAGCGACTGAATCGCATCCTCGTCGTCGACGAGCAGGATGGTCGAGGACGGATCCGGCATCTGTGGTTGACGCGCCCCCAACGCGGACGTGCGGGCCTGCTCGGCCCTACTATAGCCCCCTGCATGGAGCCCGCCCGCCTCGGGACGAGCAAGCGGAGGCCGCGGCGCGGCTCGATCGAACGGCCCGTCGACCTCCGCCTCGCCCGCAATCTCGCGGCC
>DASSBI010000173.1:0-9967 GCA_035698965.1 Gaiella sp.
GACCCTCACTGCCGAGGACGCGATCGCGCTCGTCGAGCGCGCCGAGATCTCGGCCGCGGAGCTCCACGCCGCCTACCTCGAAGCGATCGGCGAGCACGACGAGGAGCTGCACTGCTACCTGCGCACGGTCGACGAGGCGGAGGGCGCCGGCATCCCGATCGCGCTCAAGGACGTCATCTCGACCCGCGGGGTCGAGACGACGGCAGGGTCGCGAATCCTCTCGGGCTACGTCCCGGTCTTCGACGCGACGGTCGCCGCCCGCTGCAAGGCGGCCGGGCTGACGCTGCTCGGGAAGACGAACACCGACGAGTTCGCGATGGGGTCGTCGACGGAGAACTCCGCCTACGGCCCGTCTCGCAACCCGTGGAACCCGGATCTCGTCCCGGGTGGGTCGGGCGGCGGCACGGCGGCCGCAGTGTCCGCCGGGCTCGCGCCCTGGGGACTCGGATCCGATACCGGCGGGTCGATCAAGCAGCCGTCGGCGCTCTGCGGGAACGTCGGCCTGCGGCCGACCTACGGCACCGTGTCGCGCTACGGCGTCGTCGCCTTCGCGTCAAGCCTCGATCAGGTCGGTCCGGTCGCGAAGACGGTTCGGGACGTCGCGCTCCTGTACGACATCATCGCGGGACGCGACACGGCGGACTCCACCACGGTCGAGCCGCCCGAGCCGGTGGCGCTTCCTTCCGACGAGCGGCTCGACGGCCTGCGGATCGGCGTCCCGCGGCAGGCTGTCGCGCTCGCGGCGATCGAGCCGGGGGTGCGCGCGGCGTTCGAGGCGACGCTCGCGCTGGCGGAGGAGCTCGGCGCGGAGGTCGGCGAATGCGACCTCCCGCTCTCGTTCGACTACGGGCTGCCGTGCTACTACCTGATCGCGCCCGCGGAGGCGTCGTCGAACCTCGCCCGCTACGACGGCGTGAGGTACGGGACGCGCGGCGAAGGGGAGACGTATCGCGACATGGTCGAGCGGACGCGAGACGCGGGCTTCGGCGACGAGCCGAAGCGGCGGATCATGCTCGGCACGTACGCGCTCTCGGCCGGCTACTACGACGCGTACTACGGGCAGGCGCAGCGGGTGCGCACGCTCATCGTGCGGGAGCACGCGTCAGCGTTCGAGAGCTACGACGTGCTCGCCACCCCGACCTCGCCGACCGTTGCGTTCCCGATCGGCCACCGCGCCGCCGACCCGCTCGCGATGTACGCGTGCGACCTGCTTACGATCCCGTCCTGCCTGGCTGGGCTGCCAGGGCTCAACGTCCCGTGCGGCTTCTCGGACGAGCTGCCCGTCGGACTGCAGCTGATCGGCCCGCAGTTCAGCGAGAACAGGCTGTTCCGCGCGGGTCACGCCGTCGAGCGCGCGCTCGGGCTCGATCTCGTCCCCGCGAGGCTCCGGTCGTGAGCTGGGAGCCGGTGATCGGGCTGGAGATCCACGTCCAGCTGAAGACGCGGACGAAGATGTTCTGCCGCTGCCGCGTGGGCTTCGGCGCCGCCGAGAACACCCAGACGTGCCCCGTCTGCCTCGGCTTTCCAGGCGCGCTGCCGGTGCCAAACCGCGTGGCGATCGAGTGGGTGGTCAAGCTCGGCGTCGCGCTCGGCTGCGAGATCGCGCCGCGCGCCGTGTTCGCGCGGAAGAACTACTTCTACCCCGACCTCCCGAAGGGCTATCAGATCTCCCAGTACGATCTGCCATCTTGCATTGACGGCAATATGATCGTTCCACTGCCAGATGGAGAACATGCTGTGGGAATCGTCCGTGCGCATCTCGAGGAGGATGCGGCGAAGAACGTCCACGTGGGTGGCCGCACAGGGCGGATCGGCGGCGCCGACTACACGCTGGTCGACTACAACCGCGGCGGCACGCCGCTCGTCGAGATCGTCACCGCGCCGGACATCCACTCCGCGGAGGAGGCGAAACGGTTCCTGCAGCTCCTCCGGCAGACGATCGTCGAGCTCGGCATCTCGGACGCGGAGATGGAGAAGGGAACGCTCCGCGTCGATGCCAACGTGTCCGTCCGTCCCGAGGGCTCGGACGAGCTGCGGACGCGCTGCGAGATCAAGAACATGAACTCGTTCAGCCACATCGCGCGCGGCATCGACGCCGAGATCGCGCGGCAGATCGAGGTCTGGGAGTCCGGCGGCCAGGTCGAGCAGCACACCTACGACTTCGACGTCGCGACGGGGACGCTGACGCCCCGGCGCGCCAAGGAGGAGGCGGACGACTACCGCTACTTCCCGGAGCCCGATCTCGTTCCGGTCGAGCCGCCGGCGGATCTCGTCGAGCGACTCCGGGACGAGCTTCCGGAGCTGCCCGCCGCCCGGATCCGGCGCGTAGGGGAGAGGCTCGACCACGAGCGGGCGCTCGTCCTCGTCACGGGTGGGCTCGACACGCTCTGGGGTGAGACCGTGGCCGCCGGCGCCGATCCGGTCGCGGCGAGCAATGTCATCGCCAACCAGCTGGTGGGGGCCGGCGTCCAGCCTGGCTCGGTCGACGCGGTAGAGCTGGCGAAGCTTGTGGACGCGCGGGAGCGGATCCCGCGGAAGGCCTTTGACGAAGCGATCGCCCACGTGGCCGAGCTGGGGTTCAGCGCAAGCCGGTACGTCGCGCAAGAGGCCGTCTCTGACACCGCTGCGCTCGAGCCGATCGTCGACGCGATCCTCGCGGCAAACCCGGCGCAGGTCGAGCAGTACCGGGGCGGCAAGGAGGGCCTGCTCGGCTTCTTCGTCGGGCAGGTGATGAAGGAGACCAAGGGCCAGGCGGACGCTCGCGTGGTCAACGAGCTCGTCCGGGCGAAGCTGTCGGCGTAGACAAGCGGTCGGCGGGAGCGCTACCGTCGGCGCTGTGTCCGTCGCGCCGGAGACCGCGATCAGCGTCGAGGAGCTCCGTCTTGCGGCGCGCAACCACGCGATGCTGCTCGAGGCGCTCCGCTGGCCGATCACGCCGGTCGGCCTCCACTACCTCCTGATCCACTACGACGTCCCACTGGTCGATCCCACGTCCTGGCGGCTCGAGCTGGGCGGCGCCGTCGAGCGGCCGCTCTCTTTCACGCTCGACGAGCTCCGTGCGCGACCCGCCGTCGAGCTCGCCGCGACGATGGAGTGCGCCGGGAACGGGCGGGCGCTCCTCGAGCCGCGCCCGATCAGCCAGCCGTGGCTGACCGGGGCCGTCGGGACGGGACTGTGGCGAGGGGTCGAGCTCGCGCCGCTGCTCGCGGAGGCGGTGCCGGCGGACTCTGCGGTCGATGTCGTGTTCGCCGGGCTCGACCGGGGCGTGGAGGGCGAGGTCGAGCAGCGCTACGAGCGGAGCCTCTCGCTCGACGAGACGACGAGCGCCGGCTGCGTTCTCGCCTACGAGCTGAACGGGGCGCCGCTTCCGCCTCAACACGGCTTTCCGCTCCGGCTCGTCGTTCCCGGGTGGTACGGAATGACGAACGTGAAGTGGCTCTCGCAGATCACGGTCCTCGAGGAGCCGTTCGACGGCTATCAGGTGGTCAACGGCTACCGGTTCCGGCAGAGCGAGGACGAGGAGGGGAGGCCGGTGACACGGATGCGGCCGCGGTCGCTGATGGTGCCTCCGGGGATGCCCGAGTTCATGACACGTGAGCGCATCGTCGACCGGGGTCAGGTGGAGCTTCAGGGACGTGCCTGGTCCGGCCGGGCGCCGATCGTGCGCGTCGAGGTGAGCACCGACGACGGCCGGACCTGGGCCGACGCCGCTCTCGAGCCCGACCCGGACCACCGCTGGGCGTGGGCCGGCTGGACGTTCACGTGGGAGGCTTCGGCGGCGGGCTCCTTCACGCTCTGCTGCCGCGCCACGGACGAGACGGGGGAGACGCAGCCGCTCGAGCCGGCATGGAACCTGGGTGGCTACGAGAACAACGCCGTCCAGCGCGTCCCGGTCGTCGTGCGCTGACGCCCGTCTCCGTCGCCGTCGGGCATAGCACCCGCGCCAGCTGCTCGACGCTACGGGAGCGGTGGGGCGGAACGCGGTGTCAGACACCGTTCTCTGTCAAGAGCACGCCGTGCCTTCTTCGTACCAATCGCTCCACAGGCGCGATCGCCGTGGACATGCCGGTCCGGCGCTTGTCGAGGCGCGGGCAGGAATCGCCGGGACGCGAGCCCGGCAATCACGCCCAGTCTCCATCGACGCGGAAGCTTGTGGACGAGGTGGCGCACATTCGGTGCGATCCACTCTTGACAGAAATCGGTGTCTGACACCGCACCTCGCCGATCACTACCGTCGCGGTGATCGCGGCCTGCGCAGGCATGATCCTGCCGATGGCGCGACGGATCCTCGCATGGCTGCTCGTCACCCCGCTCGCGGCAGCCGGAGTGCTGGCGGCGCACGGAGCGGCGTACGCCGTCACGGGGGCCAGCCTCGGGGAGGAGCACGGGTACCTCGAGCATGCGCCGCAGGTGGCCGGGCTCCTGGCATCGCTCGCGCTGGTCGGGCTCGCGCTCCAGGAACGGAGCCTCCGCCCGCGCTCCGCGTGGTGGGTCGCGCCGATCGCGCCGCTCGCCTTCACGTGCCAGGAGCACCTCGAGCGGCTCGCGCACACTGGCGACCTGCCGTGGCTGTTGACGAACCCGACCTTCCTGGTGGGCCTCGCCCTCCAACTCCCCGTGGCCGTCGTCTGTGTGGTGCTCGTCCGGCGCGTGACCGGAACGCTCGACGGGCGATCGCCGCTCATCTCGCGGCCGCCGCCGTCAGCCGGCGGCGCATGGCTGCCGCTCTCCACCCGCTCGCAGCGCACGCCACCGACCGTGGACGCGCCCCGACGGGGCGGACGCGCGCCACCCGCTCTCCTCGCGTCCTGAGAGACCTACCGCGCGTCGCGGTGATGCGCGGCCGACCGAGGAGAGCGATGAGACCTGCAGTCATGCTGTTCGCCCTCGCCGCGAGCGCGCTCGCGCTGGCGGGATGCGGCGGCGGATCGTCCCAGGCAGACGCCACGACCGAGACCACCCAGGCGACGACGCCTGCGACCACGACCACCGAGACCATCACTGCCGAGACCACGACCACCTCGGCTCCGAAGCCGAGGACGATCACGGTCGTCGTCGAGGCGGGCCGTCCGCGGGGCGGGATCCAGCGGCCGACCGTCGACAAGGGCGAGAAGGTCGTCCTCGTTGTCCGCACGGACGCGGGCGAGGAGGTGCACCTGCACGGCTACGACATCGAGAAGCCCGTCACCCCCGGGACGCCCGTGCGCATCTCGTTCACCGCGAACCTGCCGGGCCGGTTCGAGCTCGAGCTCCACCACCCGGATGCCCTGCTCGCCGTGATCGAGGTCAAGCCCTGATCTCTCCCGGCTTCGTCGCGCACGGGATCGGGGGGGTCCAGGACCTTCCCGTGCCGACGTGGCTGTTCTACTGGGGAGCGGCAATCGTCTTGGTCGTCTCGTTCGTCCTGCTCGGCGTGCTCTGGCGCACACCGCTGCTCGCCGCACGCGAGCGTGGCAGGGCGATCCCGGCGGCGCTTTCGCGCCTCGTCCTCGGGCCGGGACGCATCGTTGCGCAGGTCGTCTCGGTGGCGCTCTTCGTGATCGTCTGGCTGTCCGCGGTCTTCGGCGACACCGATCCCTTCCGGAACCTCGCGCCGACGTGGATCTACGTGATCTTCTGGCTCGGGCTCCCCGCGCTGACCGTCGTGTTCGGGTACGTCTGGCGTGGGCTGTCGCCCTGGCGCGCAATCGCCGACGCGTTCGTCTGGGTGCGCGAGGCCGGCGGCAGCGAGGCGCGGCCGCTGGCCGAGTACCCCGCCCGGCTCGGGCGCTGGCCCGCCGCGGTCGCGCTGCTCGCGTTCGTCGCCCTGGAGCTCGCCTACTCCGACCCCGCAAGCCCCCGGGCGCTGGCGTTCGCGATCGCGCTCTACAGCTACGTCGCGCTCTTCGGCATGGCGGCCTTCGGCCGTGACACATGGGAGGCGAGCGGAGAGGGCTTCGCCGTCATGTACCGCTACCTCTCGCGGATCGCCCCGTTGCACGTCGAGGACGGCCGGATCCGCCTGCGCTGGCCGCTCACCGGCCTCGTCGGCGCCGAGCGCGTGCCCGGTTCGGTCGCCTTCGTCGCCGTGATGCTCGGATCCGTGCTGTTCGACGGATACAGCCGGACGACGACGTGGCAGGACCTCGTGGCGCGCGTCGAGGGGCCGTACATCGTCGACGACCCGACCTTCGGCGAGCTCCTCGTGACGCTTCTCAACATCGGCGGGCTGCTCACGGGCGTCCTGCTCGTCGCTCTCGCGTACGAAACCGCCTGCGCCGCGGCCCGGTGGACGGTGAACGCGCCCCGCTCGCTCACCGGCGACTTCGTCTTCTCTCTCGTGCCGATCGCGTTCGTGTACATGGTCGCGCATTACTTCACGCTGTTCGTGTTGCAGGGGCAGTTCGCAATCCCGCTGCTCTCCGACCCGTTGGGCCACGGCTGGAACCTCTTCGGAACCGCGCACGTGACGCCCGACCTCACGGTGATCTCGCCGAACACGACGTGGTACGTCCAGGTCGGCGCGCTCGTCGCGGGGCACGTGGCGGGTCTTGCGGTCGCGCACGACCGGGCGATCACGATCTTCCCGGCGCGGCGAGATGCGCTGCGCTCGCAGTACGCGCTGCTCGCGCTGATGGTGGTCTACACGGTGGGTGGCCTGTGGGTGTTGTCGCGGGGCTGATCGCCCATCACACGAGCCCGCTGTCGCTCGCCGTGGAGGGAGCGATCCTGCTCGCCCTCGTGGTGTTCTTCGGGTGGATCTGGCTTCGCGAGCGCCGCCGCCGGGTCGACGAGACGCGACGTGTTCCCGAGATGCGGGACTGATCCCTCAGCGGCGGCTCACGAACCCGCCGTAGAGCAGCGCCGCCGCGGCCGCGGTGAACAGTGACCCGCCGCCCTGACCGAGGCCGGCGAGCGCGCTGCCGGCCGCGGCGACGGCGACACCGGCCACGATCAGGCCGTTCCCGACAGGCCGACGCCGAATGCCCGCGAGCGCGATTCCGACGGCGGCGACCGTCCCTGCGACGTTGCCCGCGAGCGCGAGCGCGCGCGCGGGAAGGACGTCGAGGTGCGCCGACGCATCGGGGATCGAGTTGCCCGTGATGGGCGGGTCGATCGGCACCCCCAGCGCGACACCGACCGCGACACCTGCGTAGAACAACACGAGGGGAGTCGCCCAACGGCGCCCGATCCGCAGGAGCGACCCGGCGCCGAGCAGCGCCGCGGTCAGAAGCCCTCCGAACAGGTAGTAGACGCGAAAGGAGCGGTCGTCCCAGCCGGCCGCGGCGCCCCACGCGAGCGCCGCCGAGCCGAGCGCGAAGCATGCGAGCGATGCCGCCCAGGCGACGAGCTCGGGGGCGTGGCGCGATCGGTGGCGGCGCAGGACGAGAGCGGCGAGACGCAGCGAGAGCAACGCCGCCGCGAAGGGAACGAGCACGTCCATCGACCGACAAATGTACGGCGTCGCACGTACGCTTCCCGGTCACCTTCGAACCGCGCGCCGAAAGGGTCCGAGTGAACCGCCGCCTGATCCGAGCTCTCTTCGCCGCAGCCGTCGCGTGCGCCGCGGTGGCCGCAGGCGCCATCGCTGCCAAGGCGCCCGCCGACCACGCGGCGCAGGCGTGGAACGTCCTGCCTCCGGGCCAGGCGGGCGGTGTTGTCTTCACGAAGAACTCGACCGACCAGATCGCGCTCTACGAGGGCCTCACCCGCCTACGCGACAACGTGAAGGACGCCGATCTGCGCCGGTTCTTCAAGCGCGAGACGCTCGGGCTCGCGCCGGGGGACAGGGCGGTGAAGGTCGAGCGTCCGCGCAAGGGCGTCACGATCACCCGCGACCGGTGGGGGGTGCCGCACGTCAAGGGGACGACGGCCGAGAACGTCGCCTTCGGCGCCGGCTGGGCCACCGCGGCGGATCGCCAGCTGATCATGGAGCTGCTGCGCGGCCCGGGCCGCATCGCCGCGCTCGACGCGCCGGGCGTGAACGCCTTCGGCCTCGCACTGTCCGGGCGGCAGTTCCGGCCGAGCCCCGCCGCCGAGGCGCGGCTCGGCCAGCAGTTCGCGCTGCTGCGGGCGCAGGGGGCGAAGGGCCGCCAGGCGACCCGGATCATCGACGCCTACGTCGCCGGGATCAACGCCGAGTACAAGCGCGCAGGGCTCGCGATCGCTCCGTGGACACGGAATGACGTCGTCGCGATCGGCGGGCTGATGGGCGCCGTCTTCGGAGCCGGAGGCGGCGACGAGGTGCGCCGCTCCGAGTTCCTCGACCTGCTCCAGCGCAAGCTCGGGCAGGAGGCGGGCCGGCGTGTCTGGGAGGACCTCCGCCAGCGGGACGATCCCGAGGCCAACGTCGCCGTGCCGGCGCGGGTTCCGTACAACTCGCACAGCTCGAGCGAGATCGGGAACGTCGTGGTCGACTTCCCGGCCGCGGCGCCCGCGGTCAGGTTCACCACGACCACCACCCGCCTGCCCATGTCGAATGCGCTCCTCGTCGGGTCGAAGCGCTCCACAACCGGTAAGCCTCTCTTCGTCGCCGGGCCGCAGGTGGGGCAGTACTACCCGCAGATCATGCTCGAGCTCGACCTCGACGGCGGTGGCTACCGCGCGCGTGGCGCGGCGTTCCCGGGCATCTCGTTCGGGATCCTGCTCGGGCGCGGCGTCGACTACGCGTGGAGCGCGACCTCCGCCGGCTCCGATCTCGTCGACCAGTACGTCGAGACGCTGTGCGGGGGGAGCGACACGATGTACCTCTACCGCGGCGAGTGTCGTCGGATGACGACGTTCGACGCGGGGACGATCGTCGGTCGGCCGGGCGAGCCCGATCAGCAGCTGGTCTATCCGGAGACGGTCCATGGGCCGGTCCAGGGATACGCGACCGTCGACGGCCAGAGGGTTGCGATTTCGGTGAAGCGCTCGACGCGCGGCCGCGAGCTCGGCTCACTCGGCTTCTTCCTCGACATGTCCATGAACCGCGTCCATTCGGCGCGCGACTTCGTCCGCGCCGCCTCGACGATGGAGCTGACCTTCAACTGGGTCTACGCAGACAGTCGGAGCATCGCCCAGTTCACGAGCGGGCGGCTACCGGTGCGCCCTGCGACGGTCGACCCCGGCCTGCCGACCAAGGGCACGGGCGACTACGAGTGGCAGGGCTTCCTGCCCGCCTCCGCGCACGCACAGACGATCAACCCGGCGAGCGGCGTGATCCTCAACTGGAACAACAAGCCGGCGCGGGGCTACGCAGGCGCCGACGACGAGTGGACGTGGGGCCCGGTGCAGCGTGTCGACCTGCTCTGGGGCGGCATCCAGCGGCGGCAGAAGCACACGCTCTCGAGCGTCGTCGGCGCGATGAACGGCGCCGCGACCCAGGATCTGCGGCTCGTGCGCGTCTGGCCGGTGCTCCGCGACGTGCTCGCGCGGGGAACCGGCACGCCGCGTGCGACGGCGGCGGCCGCGCAGCTCGATGCCTGGTTCGCATCCGGCGGCAGCCGGCTCGACGCCGACCTCGACGGCAAGGTCGACGCGCCAGGCGCCGCGGTGATGGACGCGGCGTGGAGCGCGATCGCCAACGCCGTCCTCGCGCCGGTGCTCGACGAGCAGGAGCGGGCCGAGCTCGCGAAGCTCGTGCCCAACGACCCGCCGCTCTCCTCGGACGGCTCGAGCGCCTACAGCGGATGGTGGTCGTACGTGCAGAAGGACCTCCGCGCTCTGCTCGGCCGCGCGGTGGCCGGCCCGTACCAGACGCGGTTCTGCGGCGGTGGCGACGTCGCGAAGTGCGCGGCGTCGCTGTGGGCCGCGCTCGACACCGCCACCGCGCCGCTGGCTGCGGCCCAGGGCGCCGACCCGGCCGCGTGGCGTGCCGACGCAACCGCGGAACGGATCCAGTTCGCGCCCGGGATCCTCACGAGGACGATGCGCGGCTCGAACAAGCCGACGTTCCAGCAGGCGATCACGTTTCGAACGCACCGGTAGGACACCGCCCCGCGAGGGA
>DASSBI010000174.1:0-5316 GCA_035698965.1 Gaiella sp.
GTTGCCGCGATCGCCACTCGCTACCCCGCGGTGCGGCTCGTGATCGCCGAGACCCGGGTGCAGGGGCCCTGGGCGCCGGGAGCGATCGTTGCGGCGCTCGGCCGGCTCTCGGCGTGCGACGGCGTCGACGTGGTGATCCTCGCCCGGGGCGGCGGCAGCTTCGAGGATCTGCTCCCGTTCAGCGACGAGCGGGTCGTCCGTGCGGTCGCAGGCTGCGCCGTCCCCGTCGTGTCGGCGGTCGGCCACGAGCAGGACGAGCCGCTCTGCGACCTCGCGGCCGACGTACGCGCACCGACGCCGACTGCGGCTGCGCGCCTCGTCGTCCCCGACCTCGACGAGCTCCTCGCGGGCCTCGGCCGCTCCCGGCAGCGGCTCGGGGCCGGCACGGCGCGCGCGCTCGAGCGCGACCGCGCGCGCCTCGAGCGGAGCGGGGAGCGTCTCGCCGTCGCCCCGCGACTCCTGCTCGAGCGGCGCCGGAGCGCGCTCGACCGCTCTGCGGCCAGGCTTCAGGCGCTCTCCCCGCGCGCGACGCTCGGGCGCGGGTACGCGATCGTCCGCGCCGGTGGCGCCGTCGTCCGTGACGCCGGCACGGTCTCCGCCGGTGGGCTCGTCGAGATCGAGCTCGCACAGGGCGGCCTCGGAGCGCGCGTCGAGGAGGTGCGCCCGTGAGCCGTAGGCTCGACGGAGGCTCCGGTGAGCGGAGGCGCAGGCTCTGCCGGCGCCGGGAGCGGGAATGAGCGAGCAGAGCTCCTTCGAGGAGCTGCAGCGCGAGCTGGACGAGGTCGTCGCGAGGCTCGAGCGAGGGGACGTTCCACTGGACGAGGCGCTTGCGCTCTGGCGCCGCGGCGAGGAGCTCCACCGCGCCTGCGTCGAGCGGCTCGACCGGGCCGAGCTCGAGATCGAGGAGCTGCGGCTGGGCGACGGCTCGGGACGTGACAGCGAGCCGCCGGGAGGGTAAGGTCGCCGCCATGGCACAACCGAGCGCCGACCTCATCCGTGGCATCCCGATCTTCGCCGAGCTCGACGACGCGTCCATCTCCCAGCTCGGCACCGATTTCATCGAGCGGGAGTTCCAGCCCGGCCAGGAGATCGCCACCGAGGGCGAGGGCGGCCTGAACTTCTTCGTCGTCGAGAGCGGCACCGCCGACGTCTCGGTGGGCGGGACCCAGGTCGGGTCGCTCGGTCCCGGCGCGTCGTTCGGCGAGATCGCGCTCGTGGACAAGTCGGCGCGGTCGGCGACTGTTACCGCGACCTCGCAGCTGCGGGCGTATGCGTTGCCCGTCTGGAGCTTCCGGAGCTTCGCGGAGTCCCGTCCCAGCGTGACCTGGAAGCTGCTCGAGCTGCTCGCGGACAGGCTCCGCGCCGCCGAGCACCGCTAGGTCGGAGCCGGAGCCGCGGTGGACGCCGCGTCGGACGCCGAGCTCGTCACCCGCTGCCGCGCGGGTGACCAGGCCGCGTGGGAGGCGCTCGTCGACCGCTACGCGCGGTATGTCCACGCGATCGTCGCCCGCGTCTACCGGCTCGACGCGCACGACGCCGAGGACGTCTTCCAGGAGGTCTTCGCGCGCGTCTTCGAGCGGCTCGACACGTTGCGCGACGGTGACGCGCTGCGGCCGTGGATCGCGCAGACGGCACGCAACTGCGCGGTCGACTCGCTCCGGCGGTCGGGGCGCGAGGTCCCGGTGGACGACGTCCCGGAGGAGGTTGACGACGGGCTCGCTCGGCTCGACGAGGCCCTGACCGTGCATGCCGCGCTCGACCGGCTCTCGCCCGAGTGCCAGGAGATCCTCGATCGCTTCTTCTGCCGCGACGAGAGCTACCGCACGATCGGCGCCGAGCTAGAGCTGCCGTCCGGCACGATCGCGAGCCGGATCGCCCGCTGCCTCACGCGACTTCGGGACGTGATCGGTCCCCGCGAGACCGAGGAGGGAAGAAAACCGGAGTCCAGCGCGTCGGGTGGACAGGTGGGACAGCGATGATGACTCCCGAGGAACGAATCGCCGAGCTGCTGCGTGCGCTTCCCGCGCCACCCAAAGGGTGGGCGGAGGCGGCGAAGGAGTTGCCGGGCGTGCGCCGCGGGCTGGACACGATCCTCGAACGGATCGAGCAGGACGAGCGGTTCCGCGAGCGCGCCGTCGCCGACCTCGAGGCGATGCTCCGCGCCGAAGGCGTGGAGCCGACCGCTGTCGTCGTTGCCCACCTGCGCCGCCGCCTCGAGCCGTGAGCACGGCGACGACCGGGCTGACGCTCGCAAGTCTGCCGACGGGCAGGCTGCACGACGTGCTCGCGCAGGCGGGCCCTGGGCCTGCCGGCGGGTCCGCGGCCGCGCTCGCGACGACGATGGCGGCGGGGCTCGTGCGCCTCGTCGCGCGGGTCTCACAGGACTGGGACGAGGCGCCGGGGATCGCTGCCCAGGCCGCGGCGCTCGGAGATCGCGCGCTGGTGCTCGCCGACGACGACCATCGCGTCTACGCGCATGCGCTCGAGCAGCTACGCATGCCCGAGCAAGACGCGGCGCTCGGTCGGGCCCTGCGCCGGGCCGCACAGGTCCCGCTCTCGATCGCCGAGGTTGCCGCCGACGTGGCCGCGCTCGCCGCGCTCGCTGCACGGGACGGTGCGCCGAACGTCCGTGGGGACGCCTGGACGGCCGCGACCCTCGCCGAGGCGGCCAGCGTCGCCGCGGCCCAGCTGGTCCACGTCAATCTCTCGACCCGGCCCGACGACGAGCTCACCACGCGGGCGGAGCTCGCAGCCCGCTCCGCGACCGCGGCACGCGAGGTCGCGCTCGCCTGCGCGTGAGCGCCCGCCCCGTTCCGGCCTGGAGCCTGCCTCCGGGCGATGTGCCGCCGATCGAGACGGACGCGACGTGGCGCGCGATCGTGACGCGGGACTGGGCCTTCGGAGGATCGCGGGGGGACGTGGACGTGTGCGTCGTCGACAGCGGCGTCGATCCAGACCATCCGCTCGTCGGCCCGCTCGCGAGCGCCCTGGCGGTCGTCTCGGAGGACGGCGAGACGGCGATCGTCGAGGACGACCTGGGCGACGTCTGCGGCCACGGCACCGCCTGCGCAGGGATCATTCGCTCGCTCGCACCGGACTGCCGGCTCCACTCGATCCGAGTGCTCGGTGCCGGAGCGACGGGCGCCGCCGACCTGATTCTCGCCGGCCTCCGTCACGCGATCGAGGCGGGCCATCGCGTGATCAGCCTCAGCCTCTCGACCACGAAGCGCCGGTTCGCGGAGGAGCTCCACGAGCTCGCCGACCTGGCGTACTTCGACCGGACGATCCTGGTCGCGTCCGCGCACAACCTGCCCGTGGACAGCTACCCGTGGCGGTTTTCATCCGTCATCTCGGTCGGCAGCCACGAGGAGCGCGATCCGCTCGTCTGGTACGCGAACCCGGCCCCGCCGGTCGAGCTCTTCGCGCGTGGGGTCGACGTCGAGGTGGCATGGCCGGGCGGCGCCACGCTCCGCTGCACCGGCAACAGCTTCGCGGCCCCGCACGTCGCGGGGGTCGCCGCACTCGTGCTCGCAAAGCACCCGGAGCTCACGCCGTACCAGCTGAAGAGCGTGCTCCACCTGACCGCGACGAACGCCGGAGGCGAAGGATGAGACGGAGGCTCGACGGAGGCTCTATTGAGCGGAGGCGTCGGCTTTGCCGGCGCTGGGAGCGGGAATGAGCCGTAGGCTCGACGGAGGCTCCAATGAGCGGAGGCGCCGGCTTTGCCGGCGCTGGGAGCGGGAATGAGCGACGAGCTGGACCGTCGGCGCGAGGCCGCGACGGGGATGCTGGGCGGCGACGAGGTGACGTATCGCGAGCTGCTCGGGTCGATCGTCGACGTCGCGCGGTCGATCTTCGCCGCTGAGGCCGCGTCGATCTTCCTGCTCGACGAGGAGGGGGACGAGCTCGTCTTCGAAGCGGTCTCGGGACGCGGGGAAGAGGCGCTCGTCGGCACGCGGTTCCCGTCGAGCACGGGCATCGCGGGCTTCGCGCTCGTCACGCGCCAGCCGCTGGTCGTCGACGACCTGAACACCGACCCCCGCTTCTCCCGCGACCGGGCGGAGGCGACCGGCTACGTGCCGTCCAGCATCGTCGCCTCGCCGCTTCTCTACGGTGAGCGGGCGCTCGGCGTCCTCTCGGTGCTCGACCGCGATCCCCGGAGGCCCTTCGGGTTGGCGGAGCTCGAGCTCCTGTCGCGCTTCTCGACGCAGGCCGCGATCGGGCTCGACCTGCTGCTCCGCGCCCGTCGCGCCCGGTCTGCGCTCGGGGACGACGAGGGTGGCAGCGCCGCGCTCGTCGCGCGCATCGCCGCCCTTCTCGACGAGACCGACGAGGACGCCGGCCGGCGCCTGCTCGAGGCGCTGGAAACACTCCTCCGCTAGAAACGCGACCGGGGCCGGACACCTACGGTGCCGACCCCGGAGCCCCCACAACCTCTGAGGCGGTCGCCGCCCGCGCCGGTCTCAGCCGACGTCGACCTGGCCCTCGTCCACGCGGCCCACGTCGACCTGGCCCTCGTCCACCCGACCGACGTCCATGCGATGACCCTCGAAATCTGCGTCCTCGACCTTCTCAGCCTCGCCGCCATCGACCCGCTCGCGATCGTCCGACATTGTGGGTTCTCCTTTCAATGGATGCCGGGAATGGCATCTCACCCCACGAGACGCGTGGGGCAGGTGAAATCTTCCCGTGTTTCTGGTGTGGTTGCAATCAGATGAGTGACAACGCCCAGGCGAGCGGCAGAGGCCGGGCGGCGCTCGCGGCGCTCGGCGCGGTCTTTGCCAGCCCGCCGCTCCGCCGCCTCCAGCTCGCGTGGGCGGGCTCGATCCTCGGCGGCTGGGCCTACCTCGTCGCGCTCGGCGTCTACGCGTACGACCAGGGCGGCGCGGCGGCCGTCGGCATCGTCGGGCTGATCCGGCTGGTGCCCGCCGCGCTGGCGGCGCCGTTCACGTCGTCGCTCGTCGACCGCTTCTCGCGCGTCGGGGTCATGGTCGCGAGCGACCTCGCGCGCTTCGCGCTGATGCTCGTCGCCGCGGGGGTCATCGCTGCGGACGGCCCGTCGCCGGTCGTCTACGCGACGGTCGCCGTCTCGCAGGTCGTCGGCACCGTGTTCCGTCCGGCCCAGTCCGCGCTGCTCCCGGGGCTCGTGCGGACGCCGTCCGAGCTCACCGCAGCGAACGTCGCCTCGAGCACGATCGAGAGCATCGGCACGTTCCTCGGGCCGGCGCTCGGCGGGCTGCTGCTCGCCGTGTCGAGCGCGCAGGTCGTGTTCGCGGCGAACGCGGCGACGTTCCTCTGGTCGGCCGCGCTCGTCTT
>DASSBI010000175.1:0-3056 GCA_035698965.1 Gaiella sp.
TTCGGGCTGCCGGTGCCGATCGTGAACGCCTCGGCGGAGACGCTCCACGACCGCCTGGCCGAGCTCGTCGCGCTCGGCCCGTCCGGGCGCGAGGAGATCGGACGCTCGTCGCGCGAATACGCCGAGCGCGTCCACGACCTCGACCGCGTGACCGACCAGCTCCTCGGCGTGTACGAGACCGTGCTCGAGCCGGCGCGCGACCGGTCGACGCCCGCCCCGGCCCGATCGGCGCCCCAGGCAGGCGATCTGCTGTCGGCGCTTCCGACGTCGGACGACGAGCTCGACTCGGCGATGCCCACAGGCCCGGGGCTCGCGGCCGCGGAGCGGGGGGAGGCGCAGCCCGGCCTCGCGGCACAGCTCCGCCGCCTGGGTCGCCACTCCGCCATCTACGGCATCGGCGGGCTCGTGTCGCGGGTGATCGCGGTGATCCTGCTGCCGCTCTACACGCGCTACCTGACCCCGTCCGACTACGGGAAGATCGAGACGCTCCTCGCGCTGACGACCGTCATGGGCCTCATGCTGCGCGCCGGGATCACGAGCGCGTTCTTCCGCTTCTACTTCGACGTCGACGACGACGCGGGCCGGCTTCGCGTGCTGCGCACGTCCTTCTGGTTCACGATGGGCGGCGGCACCCTCGGCCTTGCGTTGCTGCTCGCCTTCGCAAGCCCGGTCTCGTCGCTGCTCTTCGGCACCTCGAGCGCCGCGAACCTCGTTCGCGCGGCCGGCGTCGCCCTCTGGGCCACGGTCAACTACGAGCAGATGACCTCGCTCTTCCGGGTGGAGGAGCGGTCGATCGCGTTCGTCTGCGCGAGCCTCGCGAACGTGTTCATCACGATCGGCCTGACGCTGCTCCTCGTCGTCGGGATGGAGGAGGGAGCGCTCGGGGTCATCGTCGGGAACTTCAGCGGCACGTTGATCGTCTACCTCGCGCTGCTCGGCTACCGCCGCGAGCAGCTCGGCCTGCAGTTCGACCGCAAGCTCCTGCGCGAGATGAACCACTTCGGCCTGCCGCTCGTCCCGACTGCGCTCTTCCTTTGGATCACGAACTTCTCCGATCGCTTCTTCCTCGTGAAGCTCGCGAACGTGTCCGAGGCGGGCCTCTATTCCGTCGGCGTGCGCGTCGCCTCGGCGATGGTGCTGCTCCTGACGGCGTTCCGGATGGCCTGGCCCGCGTTCGCGTACTCGATCAGCGACGAGCGCGAGGCCCGGCGCACCTACGCGTACGTCCTCACCTACCTCACCGTCGTGACGGCGTGGATGGCGCTCGCGCTGACGCTCCTGTCGCCCTGGCTCGTCGACCTCCTCGCCGCGCCTCGGTTCGCCGACTCCGAGCGCGTGGTCGGCCCACTCGCCTTCGCGACGGTCTCCTACGGCGCCTACATCGTGATCGCGATCGGCGTGGGGCGCGCGCGGCGGACGCAGTTCAACTGGGTCGTGACCGGCGCGGCGGCGGTGGTGAACAT
The DNA here is from genome assembly GCA_035698965.1 of Gaiella sp. GTDB lineage: Bacteria > Actinomycetota > Thermoleophilia > Gaiellales > Gaiellaceae > Gaiella. The sequence continues at coordinate 1,464 of DASSBI010000175.1, forward strand.
CGCGCTGAACTTCGCGCTGATCCCCGCCTACGGGATGATGGGCGCCGCGATCGCCACGGTCGCGGCGTACTCGACCATGGCCGTGGGAATGGCGTGGTGGTCGCAGAAGATCTATCCGGTGCCTTACCAGTGGCGCAGGGTCGCGACCGCGGCCCTCGCGGCCGTGGCTCTGGCGGCGGCAGGCAAGGAGCTCGACGTCGGGCTCGCGGCCGCGGCCGTCCTGACCGCCTCCTATCCACTGGCGCTCGGCTTCCTCGGCTTCACGAGCGCGGAGGAGCGTCGACGGATCAGCCGCCTCGTCGCCCGGGATCGCGTGGCCGGCTGACCCTAGAGCAGCGTCTGTTCGAGCAGGAAGGCGTTGAGCCCGATGATGAGCGCGGCGATGACGGCGGCGGCGACGGTCGTGGCGCGCCGATTGACGAGCGAGCCCATCACGGAGCGGTCGCGGCAGAACAGCAGGAGCGGAATCAGCGCGAACGGGATCCCGAACGAGAGCGCGACCTGGCTCAGGACGAGCGCCCGCGACGGGTCGATCCCGACGGCGATGATCACGAGGGCGGGTGCCATCGTGATCGCCCGCCGGAGGAACAGCGGGATCCTGCGCCGGATGAAGCCCTGCATCACCACCTGACCGGCGAGCGTCCCCACGCTCGAGGACGAGAGCCCGGACGCGAGCAGCGCGATTCCGAAGAGGAGGTCCGCGTGGTGTCCGAGGTGCACCCCGAGCTGGTCAGCCACCTGCGCGAGGTCGTCGCCCACCTCGGTGAGCCCGTTCTCGTGGAACACGGCCGCGGCGATCACCAGCATGCTCATGTTCACGATCCCCGCGATTCCCATCGCGATCACGACGTCCGCGAGCTCGAAGTGGAAGATCCGCCGCTTCTCCTCCTCGCTCGCGCCGACGACGCGGTGCTGGGTGAGCGCGGAGTGGAGGTAGATGACGTGGGGCATCACCGTCGCGCCGAGGATCCCGACCGCGAGCAGGACGCTCTCCGAGCCCTCGAAGCCCGGGATGAACCCCTTCGCGACCTGCGCCGGTTCGGGATGGGCGAGGAAGACCTGCGCGGCGAACGCGACCACGATCACGCCGATGAACGCCGCGATCACCGCCTCGAGCCGACGGAAGCCGCGCGCCTGCAGCGCGAGGATCGCGAACGCCGCCGCGCTCGTGATCAGCGCCGCGGGAAAGAGCGGGATGTCGAAGAGGATGTTGAGGCCGATCGCCGCGCCGATGAACTCGGCGAGATCGGTCGCCATCGCGATCAGCTCCGCCTGGAGCCAGAGCCCGATGCTGGTCCTGCGCGAGAACCGCTCGCGGCAGACCTCCGGCAGGTTCATCCCCGTGGCGATCCCGAGCTTCGCGCTCATCGACTGGACCACCATCCCCATCAGGTTCGCCATGAGGATGACCCAGAGCAGGAGGTAGCCGAACTGCGCGCCACCGGCCATGTTCGTCGCGAAGTTGCCCGGGTCGACGTAGGCGACCGCCGCCACGAACGCCGGCCCGAGAAACGGCCAGAGCCCCCGTGCGCCGCGCCTGCGCCCCGCGAGCGACTCCTGCGCCGCCTCGAAGACGCGCGCCTCGCCGGGGAG
>DASSBI010000176.1:0-18228 GCA_035698965.1 Gaiella sp.
CGAGAACGACGCGGTGATCTCCGACCAGCTCAACCACGCGTCGATCATCGACGGGATCAGGCTCTGCAAGGCGCGGCGGCTTCGCTACGCGAACGGCGACATGGACGAGCTCGAGGCGCGCCTCCAGGAGTCGTCCGACGCACGGTTCCGGCTGATCGCCACCGATGGCGTCTTCTCGATGGACGGCTACGCCGCCAAGCTGGACGAGATCTGCGACCTCGCCGAGCGGCACGACGCGCTCGTGCTCGTGGACGACTCGCACGCAGTCGGCTTCGTAGGGCCGCAGGGGCGTGGCACCCACGCGCAGTTCGACGTCGTCGAGCGCGTCGACATCCTCACCGGGACGCTCGGCAAGGCGGTCGGCGGCGCGAGCGGCGGCTATGTCGCCGGTCGGCAGGAGGTCGTGGACATCCTGCGGCAGCGCGCCCGGCCGTATCTCTTCTCGAACAGCGTCGCCCCGGTCGTCGTCGGCGCGAGCCTCCGCGCGCTCGACCTGATCGAGCGCTCCGACGACCTCCGCGACCGCCTCTGGGCCAACACGCGCTCCTTCCGCGCGCGGATGACGGAGCTCGGGTTCGACGTGCTCCCCGGCGACCATCCGATCGTCCCGGTGATGATCGGCGACGCCTCCAAGGCGGCGCGGTTCTCCCAGGCGCTCGTCGCGAACGGCGTCTTCGCCGTCGCGTTCTCCTACCCGGTCGTGCCGCTCGGAACGGCCCGCATCCGGACGCAGATGTCCGCGGCGCACACGGATGCGGACGTCGACGTCGCCGTGCAAGCGTTCGGCGCCGCGCGGGATGCGATATCCGCGTGACCCCTAGGTGACGCTCGACGACGTGACGTAACGGCGGGTGTGGACGTCGGCGTCGGCGAGGAGCTGCGAGTCGCTCCGGCGCTCCCAGAGGGCGACCTCGGCGCAGGAGACGAGACTCACGATTCCCATGCCGGCGAGGATTCCTGCGAGCACCGCGGTGAGGATCGGCTCGAAGACGAGCGAGATCACCGCGAGAACCGCGACGCCGACGGTGCTCGGCAGCATGCCGTCGGCGACCGCGCGCGCAAGCGACGCTCGGCGGACGTCGGCTGGCAGCGGATCGGCCTTCGGCGTGCCGAGGAGCAGCCACCGCCGGTCGGTGACGAGCGCGAGGGCGCAGATGCCGGTGCCTAGCGCGAGGCCGACAGCGGCGGCACGACCGACGGCTCCGGCAAGGATCGATCCGGCGAACCCGAGTCCGGCGAGCGTGAGACGAATGCCCGACAGCACGAGACGCTGATGGACGACCCGGTACACGGCGGGCAGCACGCCAGGAGGTCTAGCACCGTCTCCGGCGCACCCGCAGGCGCACGTCGTTCCGCTTGACACGAGGTTCCGGCAGTCTCTACGTTGGCGAGGCCGCTATGTCTGCACGATCCGGTACGTCGCTCCGCGACCTGCCACGAGGCACACGACGAGGGCCGCGGATCGCGCTCTCGTCGTCGCGGCGCCCCTATCAGGAAGCCGACGATGTCGTCTACCTGTATGAAAGGACAAACACGTAACCCTTCTCCAAGAAAGGACGTGGAAGAGGTGAAGCACGCATCTGTGCGCCTCATCGCCGGCGTGGCCGGCGCTCTTGCCCTCGTCGCGTCGCTCGTCGTCGCGGCCGCGGGAACGGCAGGCAACCAGGCTCAGGCAGCCGCAAAGTACCCGGCCCCGAAGGTGCCGAACGCGGCCGCCCTCAAGAAGCAGTACGGCGGGCAGTCGATCACGTTCATCGGCGACTCCGTCGGCGGGAGCCATGCGCGCGACGTTGCGCTCGCCAAGCAGTTCACGAAGGACACCGGGATCAAGGTGAAGGTCGTTCCGCATCCCGCGGCGTCCGATGCGTCGTACTCGCAGCTCGCCCGCGTCTTCGCCTCGAAGTCGTCGTCGTTCGACGTCGCGATGATCGACGTCGTCTGGCCGGGCGCCTTCGCGCCGTACCTCGTCGACCTCAAGCCGAAGCTCGGCAAGGAGGCGAAGCAGCACGCGCAAGGCATCATCCGGAACGACACGATCGACGGCAAGCTCGTAGCGATGCCGTGGTTCGGGGACTTCGGGATCCTGTACTACCGCACGGACCTGCTCCGGAAGTACGGCTACACCGCCCCGCCGAAGACCTGGACGCAGCTGTTCGCCATGGCGAACAAGATCCAGACCGGCGAGCAACAGGCCAACCCCAATTTCAACGGGTTCGTCTTCCAGGGCAACTCGTACGAGGGCCTGACCTGCGACGCGCTCGAGTGGTACCAGTCGGCCGGCGCCGGCGGGTTCATCGACAACGGCAAGGTGACGATCAACAACCCGAGAGGTGCCCGGATCCTCGATCAATTCCGCGCCCAGATCGGCAAGGTCACCCCGCGCGACGTGACCACGTACCAGGAGGGCGAGGCGCACACGGCGTTCGTCGAGGGCAACGCGGCCTTCATGCGCAACTGGCCGTACGCGTACTCGATCGGCCAGGATCCGAAGTCGTCGAAGATCGTCGGCAAGTTCAGCGTCACCGTCCTGCCGCACGCGGGCGGAAAGTCCGTCGGCACGGTCGGCGGATGGCAACTCGCCGTCAACAAGTACTCGAAGCACGTCGACGCGTCGATCGAGTTCGTCCGCTACATGACGAGCGCACCGGTGCAGAAGTTCAACGCCATCACCAACACGAACGTGCCGACCATCCCCGCGGTCGCGAAGGACCCGGCCGTCGTGAAGGCAAACCCCTACCTCAAGCCCGAGATCGCCTCCGTCCTGCGTGTCACGCGGCCCGCGCGTGACCTCAAGACGCACTACAACGAGGGCTCGAAGGCGATCTACCAGGGCATCAACCAGATCCTGAACGGTCGGCCCGCGAGCAGCGTGCTGCCGGGGATCGAGTCCAAGCTCAACCGGATCCTCCGCTAAGCGCGGCGGTACCTGTTGTCGGGGGAGGATGGCATCTGCCATCCTCCCCCTCGACCGATGTCGACCGTCGCGACCCCAGCACGAGGTCCCCGCCGCCGGCGCAAGGCGCCGAAGCTCAAGCGCAGGCAGACCCGGCTCGCCTGGATGTTGCTCGTGCCGTCGCTCGCGGTCGTCGCGCTCGTCGCCCTCTACCCGCTCGCCAAGACGGTATTCCAGAGCTTCACGAACGAGGAGTTCCTCGCGCTCGAGCCCGCGAGCTGGATCGGCCTCGAGAACTACAAGGACCTCTGGAACGACACGATCTTCCGGGACTCCATCTGGACGACGCTGAAGTTCACGGTCATCACCGTCAGCTTCGAGTTCGTGCTCGGACTGACGATCGCGCTCATCGTCAACTCGAGCTTCAAGGGCCGCGGCCTCATGCGCGCGGTGATGCTCGTGCCGTGGGCGATTCCCACCGTCGTCGCCGCGCAGATGTGGAAGTCGATGCTCCAGTCGAACGGCGTCATCAGCGACGCAGGTATGCGGCTTCACATCCTCTCCGAGCCGCACGCGTGGATCGCCGACCCGAGCACGGCGCTCGCGGCCGTCTGCGCCGTCGACATCTGGAAGACGACGCCGTTCGTCGCGCTGCTTCTGCTTGCGGGGCTCCAGGTCATCCCCCGAGACCTCTACGAGGCCGCGGAGGTCGACGGCGCCAAGCCCTTGCAGCAGTTCTGGAAGATCACGCTGCCGCTGCTCTGGCCGGCAATCTTCGTCACGCTCATCTTCCGCACGCTCGACGCCCTGCGCGTGTTCGACGTCTTTTACGTGTTCTTCGGGAACCGGCTCGGCACGCAGTCGATGGCGATCTACGCGCAGAGCACCATCGTCGGCGACGGGTACGTCGGCTACGGCGCGGCGATCAGCATGGCGATCTTCCTCGTCATCGCGCTGTTCGTCGTCATCTACCTGACGTCCCAACGGGTGCTCGTGCGGTGAGCACCGCCAGCGAGACCGCAGGCCGCGTCGTCCCTCCCGTCAGCCGGAGCCGTGTCTTCTGGCGCAGCCCCCTCGGGAAGAACATCAAGCGCGTGCCCTTCTACCTGCTCGTGATCGTCGTCTTCGTCTACGCGCTGTTTCCGTTCGCGTGGGCCTTGCGGTGCGCGTTCACGCCGGAGGGCGATCTCTTCTCGACCCCGCTGCAATACATCCCTGACAACCCGACGCTCGACAACTTCAAACAAGCGTTCCAGGCGGAGTTCTTCCGGAAGGCGCTGCTCAACTCCGCCCTCGTCGCAGGCGGCGTGACCATCCTCTCCCTCGCGATCGGCTCGCTGGCGGCCTTCGCGCTCGGCCGTTTCCGCTTCCGCGGCCGATCGCTCGTCATGTACCTGATGCTGTCGATGACGATGTTCCCGTCGATCGCGATCCTCGGCGCGCTCTACACGATGATCAGCGGCTTCGGCGTCGGGATCGTGGAGTTCCCGAAGATCTACGACACCCTCTGGGCGCTCCTCTTCACGTACCTGATCTTCACCCTGCCCTTCACGATCTGGGTGCTGACGAGCTTCATGGAGGCGCTGCCCGGGGATCTCGAGGAGGCCGCGTACGTCGACGGTGCGACGCCGTTCCAGGTCTTCTACAAGGTGCTCCTGCCGCTCCTGCTGCCGGGCCTCGTGACGACCGGGTTGCTCGCGTTCATCGCCGCCTGGAACGAGTACCTCTTCGCGCTCTCCTTCATCCAGGACCCGGACAAGTACACCGTCCCAATCGCGATCACGTCGTTCGTTGGCGAGTCCGGCAGCGCGTTCCAGCAGCCGTGGGGCACGATCATGGCCGCGACGATCATCATCACCGTGCCGCTCGTCGCGCTCGTGCTGGTCTTCCAGCGCTACATCCTGGCAGGCCTCACCGCAGGCGCCGTGAAGGGCTGAGCGCCCTTCCGGCGGCTCAGGCGTAGACGCCGAGGCCGGTGTCGACGTCGAAGAAGTGGAGCTGGCGCGTGTCGACCGCGACGTCGACGTGCTCGCCGGGCTTCACCCGGGAACGGGCACCGAAGCGGCCGACGATCACCGCTTTGCCCTCGCCGGCGTGGGCCTCGGCGCGCTCGGCCTCCCCGACGTCCTCGGCGAGCTCCTTGACGTCCGCCGTGAACGCGGGCGGCGCATCGACCGAGAAGTGGACCATGATCTCTGCCCCGAGCGCCTCGCGCAGAGTCACCGTGCCCTCGAGCGTCCCGCCGTGTGCCGTCTCGCCGGCGAGCTGGTGGTCCTCGAGATCCTCGGGACGGATGCCGAGCACGACCTTTCGGCCTTCGTAGCCGCGGAGCGCCGGCCGCTGGCTCAGAGTCTCCTCGCTGAGCTGGATCTCCTGCGAGCCCGTCACGACCTTCATCGTCCCGTCGTCGCGCTCGAGCGTCGCCTCGAGCATGTTCATCGCCGGGCTGCCGATGAAGCCGGCGACGAAGAGATTGACCGGATGGTCGTAGAGCTCCTGCGGATCGGCCGCCTGCTGCAGCTCGCCCTTGCGCATCACGGCGACGCGGTCGCCCATCGTCATCGCCTCGACCTGGTCGTGCGTGACGTAGATCGTCGTTACGCCGAGGTCGCGCTGGAGACCGCGGATCTCGGCGCGCATCTGTACGCGGAGCTTGGCGTCGAGGTTGGAGAGCGGCTCGTCCATCAGGAACGCAGACGGCTGACGCACGATCGCTCGGCCCATCGCGACGCGCTGCCGCTGGCCGCCCGAGAGCGCCTTCGGCTTGCGCTTGAGGTACGGCTCGAGGTCGAGGATGCGCGCCGCGTCACCCACCCGCTTGTCGATCTCGGCCTTGGGCACCTTGTGCAGCTTGAGGCTGAAGGCGATGTTGTCGTAGACCGAGAGGTGCGGGTAGAGCGCGTAGCTCTGGAAGACCATCGCGATGTCCCGCTCACGCGGCGTGAGATCGTTGACCACGCGCTCGGCGATCCTGATCTCCCCCTCGCTGATCTCCTCGAGGCCGGCGAGCATGCGCAGCGCGGTCGTCTTGCCGCACCCCGACGGTCCGACGAGAACCATGAACTCGCCGTCGGAGATCTCCAGGTCGAAGTCCTCGACGGCCCGCGTACCGTCGTCGTAGATCTTCGAGACGCCCTCGTACGTGATCGCAGCCATGGACGGACCTCCTCGGGCGCGAGTCTAGAGGCTCGTGCGTCGACCGCGCCACGTTGGCGACGTCATCACGACCCGCCGGGTCTTGCATGTGTCCGCCGGGCGGCCTCGCGAGCCTGGCGTTCGTACGCGCTCCGGCCGTAGCCCGTCCGGAGGTAGCTGAGTGGCATCGCGAGCGGGCGGTGCTGCATCTGCCAGATGTGACATAGCTCGTGCGTGATCAGGTCGTCGCCGACGTCGGCGCGGCGGAGGAAGATCACGAAGTGCGTCGCGAAGCCGTCGTAACGGCGCCACGGGCGCAACCGGAAGAGCCATGGCGTGACGACGATCCGCACCCCGCCGAGCCGCACAGGGCGGGGCCACCAGTCGAGCCGATCGAGCCGCGCCTTGGCGCGGACGAGCCGCGGGTCGGGCGGCACTAGCCCTTCGGGAAGGGCTGCAGCTGGAGGAGCGCGTCGCGGCCCCCGATCAGCTGGTACACGCCGTAGTACAGATTCGAGCGCGTCAGCTGGTCGACGCGGCGCGCCACGTCCGCAGGCATCAGGCCCGGCTCGATCCTCCGCTCGGCGCCGGGGAGAGTCCGGCTGATGGGTTGCGACAGGAGCCCGGGATTCTGGTTCTCGAGCACGTTGCGCCGGTACATCAGGACGACGGCGTCGACGCCCTGAGGCGGCGGGATCGGGCCGAGGAAGACGGTGACGTTGTCGATGCTCGGGTCGAACTTCATCGTCCGGAGCGCCAGCTCGAGGCCCATCCGCCGCACGAGGATCCCGCGATCGGTCGACGCCGTCCCCGGGATCGCGCAGCTCTGGCCGGCACCGCAGAGCGAGTACTGGATCGCGTCGTCGGGCTGGACGAGGAGCGAGTCCTTGTCCTTGAACCCGTCGCCTGGGCGGATGACCTGGAAGCGGACACGCAGGTACCCGAGGTTCCCGTCCTGGAGCGTGTTGCGGCTCGCGACGACGTTGACGAGCTCGTCGCCGTTGGGGAGCCGGTAGTTGCGCTGAACCTGGTCGGCGATCTGCATGGCACCGAGCTCGCCGGGCTCCGACACGGGGAGCTGCGGCGTACTCCCCGTCGGGACGGCCTCAGAAGGAGTCGGGTCGCGTAGCGCCTCGACGATCAGCGCGCCCACCGCGACACCGGTCGCGAGCGCGAGCAGAACGTAGACGATCCCGAACCGGCGGCGGTAGCCGGACAGGCGCGCGCGCTCCTCGCGGGGCACGGACTCCGACGGCTGCGCCGGCGTCGCGAGCGGCGCATCCACGAGGCGAGGCTCGACGCCTTCGCTCATCCGGCCTCGACCTGCTTCGGCTGCGGCTTGCGCTCGGGCGCGGAGATCGCGAAGAACGGCGACGGCCAGATCGCCTCGTCCGAGTAGTCGAGCTCCGGGATCCGGAGTCCGACGGAGTTGAGCAGGTCCATCAGCTCGTCGCCGAAGATCTCCTTCTTCTCCATCAGCACGCCGGCGATCCGGTCGAGCGCCTCGCGGTTCGTCAGGGCGAGGTTGTGTGCGACGACATACGCCTGCCCGATGATCTGAGCGGCCGCACGGCGCTTGACCGGGTCGGAGAGCGCCCCGGCGATCGGGTCGGGCGCCATCGGGCCGCCGCCGCTCATCCGGTTCATGATCTGCAGGCCGATGCCCTCCATCCGTTCGAGCGCGCGGCGGCGCGCCTCGTCCTCCGACTCGCCTTCCCGCGGGGTTGCGACGAACGGCTGCGGACCCATCGCGGCGGCGCCGACCATGCCTGCGGCCTGCGCGGTGACCGACATCACATCGCCGCCGACACCGGTCGAGTTCTCGTCGTAGAAGACGCGCTCCGCGGCCATCGCGCCGAGACCCCAGACGAGCTGCGCGAACATCTCGCTCTGGAAGCGCGCAAAGCGCTCCTCCTTCTCGCGTGCCTGGTGGTGGCCGCCGGAGTCGCCGCGCCGCCGGATCGAGAGGCGCGTCGACTCGAAGTCCTTCATGAACGTGTGCCCGGCGATCGCGTGGCCGGCCTCGTGGATCGAGATGGCCCGGCCCTCGCGCTCGACGTACTCGATGCCGATCGCCGTCCCCGACTCGAGCGTGGTGATCGATTCGACGAGATCCTCCCAGCTGAAACGCTCGCGGCCCGAGTGGTGCGCGATCGTCAGCGCCATCGACGTCACCTGCTCGATCATCGCCGGCGAGTAACCGTTCGTCACGCGCGCGATCTCGTCGCGGCGCCTGGGCATGTCGAGATCGGGATCGTGCGAGACCTTGTTGATGTAGAGGTCGATGATGTCGAGCCGGTCGTTCTTCGTCGGCGTCCGGAACCAGACGTGACGGCCCATGCGACCCGGGCGGATCAGCGCCGGGTCGAGCCGGTCGATCGGGACGTTGGTCGCGCCGATGAAGTACACCTGGTCACCGCGAGGGCGCGGCGCCGGCAGCCGGAGCGACCGGCCCCGCACGCGGCGGGGCACGATGAAGCTCGCGTCGAGGAGCGTGTTCGTCTTGTTCGTGATCACCCGCTTCATGAAGGGCGGGTTGTCGATCCCGTCCATCACGACGAGCAGCTGGTTCAGAGCCATTCCACCCATGCCGCCCATCCCGCCGGGGAACATGAACCCGTAGAACCGCATCATGCTGGCGGCGAAGCCGCTCGGCCCGACGGTCGGCGTCTCGCGGCTCGCAAACAGCTTCTCCCGCCACGCGCGGGTCTCGAGGATCATGTCGCCGGACGGGTTGAGCGAGCCCCACGGCCCGTAGAAGAGCTCGTCGTGGGCGCTCATCGGCGTGAGTGGCGGCACGTTGGTGGCGCCGCCGAACCCGGTGCCGAGGGAGGCGCGGCGCATCCCCACGGCGTCGATCTCGTCGATGAACACGATGCAGGTGCCGCCCCACTTGCGTGCGGCCCGCTTCGCCTTCCAGGCGAGGTAGCGCACGACGATCGCGTCGATCCCGATGAACGTCGCGGCGAAGCCGGAGCCAGGGATGGAGACGAACGGCGAGTTGAACCCCGTCGCGAGCGCCTTCGCGAGCATGGTCTTGCCGGTGCCGGGAGGCCCGAAGAAGAGGACGCCGCGCTCGCGCTTGCCGCCGTGGCGCTCGAACTGCTCGCCCGACTGCCAGATCGAGACGACCCGCCGCACCTCTTCCTTGGCCTCGAGCTGGCCGCGAACGTCGTCGAGCTTCACGCCCCACTGCGCGTCGCCCGGCTCGAAGGTCTTGATCTGCGTGATGTTCATCGCGAGGAGCGGGCCGAACATGATCCCGAAGTTCGCAATGAACAGGAAGAAGACGAAGACGACCTGGATCCAGAGCGCGGGGGAGGAGAGGATCGTCCCCATCCCGTCGAGGATGAAGCCGATCGTCCCCCACCACGTCCCGCCCCGGAAGAGCCAGACGACCGTGATCAGCACGAAGAAGAGGACGAAGACCTTGAACCAGAATCGCCAGAACCAGGCGCGCCGGCGGCTGACCACGTCCTCCTCACGGAGCTCCCGGCTCTCGACGCCGAACATGCTCGGCGACGGGATCAGCTTCCGGAAGAGGATGTCGGCGAAGCCGCGGAAGACGACGACCAGAGCCACCGTCGCGAGCAGCGCCTTCCACCAGGCCATGTCGTTCTGGCGTGTGAACCAGACGTACACCGCGGGCGAGGTGATGACCGCGACCGCCGTGGCGGAGCGGGTCAGCCGACGCCAGCTTCTCGCGAGGTCCTGGGAGACCTCTGCCTGAGGCAGCCCTTGCAGCGGAGGATCGACGGTCGCCACCGACCCAGTGTACGCAGCCGGTTTCGCGGCCAGATGTTGGCGGACTGTTAAGCACCCCCCGGGGTTCGCCTCGCCGGGGAGACCCCGAAGGAACGCTGCTAGCGTCGGCCGCATGACAACACAGGCGACGCTCCACACCAGCGAAGGGCCCGTCGAGCTCGAGCTCTATCCCGGCGAGGCCCCCAAGACGGTCGAGAACTTCACCAAGCTCGCGGCCGACGGCTACTACGACGGTCTTTCCTTCCACCGCGTGATCCCCGACTTCATGATCCAGGGCGGCTGCCCGACGGGCGACGGCACCGGTGGTCCCGGCTACACGTTCGAGGACGAGTTCAACGAGCACAAGATCGCGCGCGGGGCGCTCGCGATGGCGAACGCGGGACCGAACACGAACGGCTCGCAGTTCTTCATCGTCACGGCCGACGCGTGCCCCTGGCTCGACGGCAAGCACACCGTGTTCGGCCGCGTCACGTCCGGACAGGACGTCGTCGACCGCATCTCGCTCGTCGACCGCGACCCGCGCGACCGGCCGCAGACGCCGATCACGATCGATCGGGTCGAGTTGAGCTGAGTTGGTTCGCGAGCAGGAATTCGCCGAGCGGATTCCTGCCGCTCGGATCCCCGCCTTCGGCGGGGCACATCCCTGACGGCGCCCGCTGTCGCGGTCGCAAACCCTCTTGGCCATGACAACACGTCGTTAGGCTCCTTTCTCATGGACCTGACCGGCAAGACGGCGATCGTCACGGGCGCCTCGTCGGGGATCGGCGCGGCGACCGTGCGGCAGCTGCGCGAGGCGGGGGTACGCGTGGCGGGCGGCGCGCGCCGGCTCGAGCGGGTCGACGCCGACGTTGCGCTCGAGCTCGACGTCACCGACGAGGCGTCGAGCCGTGCGTTCGTCGACGTCGCGGTGGCCGACCTCGGCGGGATCGACATCCTGTTCAACAACGCCGGCCTCGCGCTCACGCGCCTGCCGTTCGACGAGTCGACCGAGGAGGTGGAGGCGACGGTTCTCCACACGAACGTCGACGGTGTGCTGCGGATCACCCGCCTCTGCCTGCCGCACATCCGGGACGAGGGGCACATCCTCTTCATGGGCTCGGTCGCCGGGCGGCAGGCGTACCCGCACGGGGCGTCGTACATCGCGTCGAAATTCGCCGTGCGCGGCTTCTCGTACGCGTTGCGCGAGGACCTGCTCGGACGTCCCATCCGCGTGACGACGGTCGACGCAGGGCTCGTCGAGACGGAGTTCTCGCTCGTGCGCTTCGAGGGCGACCGGGAGAAGGCCGACGCGGTGTACGAGGGGCTCGACCCGGTCACGCCCGACGAGGTGGCGGAGTGCGTCATCTTCGCGCTGACGCGGCCGCTGCACGTGAACCTCGACGAGATCGTGATCAAGGCGCTCGCGCAGTCGAGCGGGGCACGCGTGGTCCGCCGGGAGGCGTAGTCGCCACGTGTCGCTGACGATCCTCGAGGGCTCGACGTTCTGCATCTGCGACGAGCTCGGCGACGTGCGGGGCGGCCTCGGGGGCCTCTACGCGCACGACACGCGCTTTCTCTCCACCCTGACGCTCACCGTCAACGGCGAGCGGCCGCTCCTGCTCTCGTCGGGCAGGGTCGAGTACTTCTCGGCTGCCTTCTACTCTCGCAACCCCCTGGCCGGCGGGCTGGACCAGGACGCTCTCTCGATCGCGCGACACCGCTTCGTCGGCGACGGCCTCCAGGATCATGTGGTCATCCGCAACGAGACGCGCGCCCGACTCGCCTTCACCGTCGAGCTGGGCTTCGGGACGGACTTCGCGGACATCATCAGCGTCAAGCAGCACGACTTCGCGCTCGGCGACCCGCGGCACGCGCCCGACCTGCCGCCGCCTGCCGAGGCGCGCTTCGACGAGCGCGCAGGCCGGGTCGTGCTCGAGGAGGGAGACGGACGGAGCGGTCGGACGCAGGTCGTCCTGTCACGTACCGCGAGCGGCCGCGGCGGGGTCGTTCGCTTCCCGGTGGCACTCGGGCCTCACGCGTCGTGGGACGTGCGCATCGACGTCGCCGTCTCGCTCGACGGCGAGGTGGAGCACCCCGAGCAGATCGAGCGCCGCTTCGGCACGGAACGGGCACGCGTCCGGGAGTCGCTCGACGCGTGGTCGCTTCGGCTGCCGCGTCTCTCGACCACGTCGGACGAGCTCCGTCACTCGTTCGCCCAGTCCGTCGCCGACCTGGCCGCGCTCCGATTGCGGGCCGGCGAGGGGCCGGGGCACCTGCCGGCCGCGGGGATGCCCTGGTTCATGACCGTGTTCGGACGCGACACCATCATCACGAGCCTCCAGACCATGCTGCTCGGGCCCGAGCTTGCGATCAGCGCGCTCGAGACGCTGGCCGCGCTCCAGGCGCGCACGGACGACCCGACGATCGACGCCGAGCCGGGGAAGATCCTCCACGAGCTGCGCGACGGCCGTGCCGCGGAGAAGTGGTTCGCGCGCTACTACGGGACCGTCGACGCGACACCGCTGTACCTCGTCCTCCTCTCGGAGGTCTGGCGCTGGACGGGCGACAGCGCCCTTGCGCTGCGGCTTCGCCCGCCCGCGCTGGCAGCCCTTGCCTGGATCGACGACTACGGCGACGGCGACGGCGACGGCTTCGTCGAGTACCAGCGGCGTTCCGCCGGCCTCGAGAACCAGTCGTGGAAGGATTCCGGGGACTCCCAGCGCTTCCGCGACGGCCGGTTCGCGGAGACCCCGATAGCGCCGGCAGAGGTGCAGGGCTACGTCTACGACGCAAAGCGGCGGCTGGCCGAGGTCGCCCGCCACGCGTGGGACGACGAGCCGCTCGCGACGCGGCTCGAGGCCGAGGCCGCCGAGCTGGCCGCACGCTTCGACGCCGCGTTCTGGGTGCCCGACCGCGGCGGCTACTACGCGCTCGCGCTCGACCGCGACAAGCAACGGGTGGACGCACTCTGCTCGAACATGGGCCACCTGCTCTGGAGCGGCATCGTCCCGGAGGATCGGGTGGGGGCGATCGTCGACGCGCTGGCGCGGAACGAGCTCTGGTCGGGATGGGGTATACGCACCATGTCCAAGCTCGACGCGGCGTATAGCCCGCTCAGCTACCACAACGGCACCGTCTGGCCGCACGACACCGCGCTCGCGGCGTGGGGCCTCGCTCGGTACGGGCGGTGGGCCGACGTGCGCAGGATCTCGCTGGCGCTCCTCGAGGCCGCCCGACACTTCGATTGGTCGCTCCCGGAGGTCTTCGCCGGCTTCGATCGCTCGGAGACCCCCTTCCCGATCGCCTATCCGACGGCAGCGCGGCCGCAGGCCTGGGCTGCCGGCACGCCGATCCTCCTTCTGCGGCTCCTGCTCGGGCTGGAGCCCGACCTCGCACAGCGGAGGCTCGGAACGCTCGCCGGGGCCGAGCCGATTCCCGGGATCGGCATCATCCTCGAGGGCGTACGCGCGCTCGGGCAGTCATGGGATGTCTCGTGTGGGGCCGGGGAGTCTAGGATCGAGCTCGTGACATGAGAATCGCCGTCCTGAGCCCCGTCTGGTTTCCCGTCCCGCCCGCAGGGTACGGCGGCATCGAGTGGATCGTGTCACTGCTCGCCGACGGGCTCGTCGACGACGGCCACGAGGTGACGCTCTTCGCATCGGGTGACTCGTACACGAAGGCGCGACTCGAGTCCGTGTACCCGGTGGCCCCGAGCGAGTGGATCGGGCACACGTTCTGGGAGTTGCGGCATGCCGTCTCCTGTCTCGGACGATTCGGCGACTTCGATGTGATCTCGGACCACACCGGCCTGCTCGGCCTCGCTCTCGGGTCGATGGGCCCGACCCCGCTTGCACACACCGTCCACGGACCTCTCTCGGGAGAGCCGGGTGCCCTCTACGAGCAGATCGTCGCCATGGTCCCGCACGCGGCGCTCATCGCCGTCTCCGACGAGCAGCGTCGACCGAAGCCCGACCTGCCGTGGGTCTCCACGTGTCCGAACGCCCTCGACCTGTCCGTCTATCCGTTCCGCCCGGAACGTGGCGACTATCTCCTCTTCGTCGGGAGGATGACGGCCGACAAGGGCGCGCACCGCGCGATCGCGGTGGCGATCGAACTCGGCCTGCCGCTCAAGCTCGCGGGCAAGTGTCGCG
This sequence comes from Gaiella sp., assembly GCA_035698965.1. Taxonomy (GTDB): domain Bacteria; phylum Actinomycetota; class Thermoleophilia; order Gaiellales; family Gaiellaceae; genus Gaiella. The sequence goes on from DASSBI010000176.1 coordinate 13,924, forward strand.
AGCCCCTCGAGCAGCAGTATTTCGACGGGCTCGTGCGGCCGCACCTCTCCGACCGCATCGAGTACGTCGGTGAGGTGACGCACGGCGAGAAGGTCGAGCTCCTCCAGCACGCGCGCGCGACGCTCTTCCCCATCGAGTGGGACGAGCCGTTCGGGCTCGTGATGATCGAGTCGATGGCGTGCGGGACGCCGGTGATCGCAACCCGGTTCGGAGCCGTGCCCGAGGTGATCGACGACGGGGTCACGGGCGTGATCGTCCCGACCTGGCGGGAGATGGGCGACGCGCTCGAACGCGCCGATGCGATCGACGCGCTGGCGCAGCGACGGGCGGTCGAGGAGCGCTTCTCGCCGGCACGGATGGTCGCCGACTACGTCGCGGCGTACGAGAAGACGATCGAACGTTGGGCCGCACCCTCCGCGACGGCCTGATGACCTGCTGAGCGCCGGATGCGCCTGCGGTCATCGTACGACCGGCAGATCTTCCGCCTCGCGCTGCCCGCGCTCGGCGCGCTCGCGGCGGAGCCGCTGTACATCCTCGTCGACACGGCGATCGTCGGTCATCTCGGGAGGTCGCAGCTCGCGGCGCTCGGCGCGGCCGCGACGGCGCTCTCGGTGCTCGCGACGTTCAACTTCCTGCAGTACGCGACCACCGCGCAGGTTGCGCGCGCGAGCGGTGCCGGCGAGGACCGGGACGCACGGCGGCTCGGGGCGCAGGCGCTCTGGCTCTCGCTCGCGATCGGCTTCGTACTCGCCGCGGCGATCGCGACCCTGGCCCCGCAGATCGTCGCGCTCGTCGGTGTCGAGGGGCAGAGCGCCGACTATGCGACGACGTACCTGCGGATCGTGGCGATCGGGGTGCCGTCGTTCTTCCTCGCGCTCGGCGGCCAGGGCTTCCTGCGCGGCGTGGCGGATCTCACCTCGCCACTCGTGGTGATCGTGGCGGCGAACGTCGTCAACCTCGTGCTCGAGGTGCTATTCGTCTACGGCTTCGACTGGGGCATCGAGGGGTCTGCCTGGGGGACCGCGCTCGCGCAGACAGGCATGGGCGTAGCGTTCATCTGGCTCGTCGTCAGGCGGGTCGGAAGAGCCGACCTGCGGCCGGCGTACCGGCTCGCCCGGAGGTTGCTCTCGGTGGGGAAGTTCATCTTCGCGCGGACCGCTGCGCTGATCTCCGCGTTCCTGCTCGCCGGCGCGGTCGTCGCACGCATGGGCGACGCGGAGCTCGGCGCCTACCAGATCTCGTTCCAGCTCTGGCTCTTCCTCGCGCTCGTGCTCGACGCCGTCGCGATCGCGGGTCAGATCATCGTGGGCCAGGAGCTCGGTGCTGGAAAGCCCGGCCGTGCTTTCGACGCGAGCGCCCGGATGGTCACGCTCTCCGTCGCGCTCGGCGCCGTGTTCTCCGTGCTGTTGCTCGCGCTCGGCGACGTCCTTCCTCGCATCTTCTCGCAGGATGCGGCGGTGCTCGAGCAGTGCGCGCTGCTCTGGCCGATCTTCGCGGTGATGCAGCCGTTGAACGGCGCCGTCTTCGCGCTCGACGGGGTCCTGATCGGCGCGAGCGACGGGCCCTACATCGCGGGGTCGATGATCGCCGCGTTCCTCGCCTGCACCGCCTCCCTCGCCGTCGTCGTCGCGGGGGACTTCGGCGTGCGGGGCGTGTGGGCGGCGCTCGCGGTCCTCATCGTCGTGCGCGCGGCCACGATGGGCGCCCGCTTCGCGCGCCGGCGCTGGCTCGTGACCGGGTGGGCGTAGAGTCCTCCCCATGTCGGGCTCGAACGTCTTCGGGGAGCCGCTCGAGCCGTGCAGCTTCGCTCCACTGACCGGCTTCTGGCGGGACGGTCATTGCCGGACGGGCGGCGAGGACGCCGGCGTCCACGGCGTGTGTGCGGTGATGACGGAGGCTTTCCTCTCGTTCAGCGCCTCGGTGGGCAACGACCTGTCGACGCCGCGGCCCGAGCTGGGCTTCGGTGGGCTCGTGCCGGGGGACCGCTGGTGCCTGTGCGCGGGGCGCTGGCAGGAGGCCCTCGAAGCTGGCGTCGCTCCGCCCGTCGTCCTCGGGGCGACGCACGCCCTCGCGCTCGAGTTCGCTTCGCTCGACGACCTCCGCGCGCACGCCGCGTCCGCCTGAGAGACGGCGCTCGGTCAGCCGGGTCGGCGTCGACGCAGCCGGTGGGCGACGACGTGCCGCTCCACGAACCCGTAGCGCCGGATGTTGCGGTACGACGAGCTCGGGCTCCCCTCTCGCAGCTCCCCCGTCTCGGTGACGAGCCTCGTGCAGCCCGCCGCGAGCGCTCGCTCGATCCGGACGGCGAAGAGCGCGCCCTGACCGCCCTTGCCACGGTGCTCGGGCAGCGTCCCGGCGATTCCGAAGTAGGCAGCCTGCTCCTCGATCCAGACGGCGGCGGCGGCCGCGGGCTCGTGGCCGTCGAGCGCGAGGAATGCGTGCCAGGCGGTGCTCTCGGGGATCGCCGCGAACCACGGGAGCGCGTCGTCGGGCAGACCGTAGGCGGTCGCGACCACGCCGGCCCACGCGTCGATTGTCCCCGCGTCGACCTCGACGATCCGGAGTTCCGTTTCGACGGAAGGTGCGGGCGACGCGCCTCGCTCGAACAGCATCCAGCCCCAGCCCGGCTCGAGCCCTCGTGCCTCGAGCAACCCGTCGAGCGAGGCGTCGGCGGACGGCGAGACCGCGACGTAGAAGCTCGTGTCGCCCATCGCCGCGAGCGCGTCGTCGAGCCGGGTTTCGTCCACCGGCCCGTCGACGCCGAGCCCGACCACGCGGTTCACCATCGGCGAGTCGGGCGCGTGCGGCGCGCGCAGGCACGTCGCGCCCGCGACGTCGATCGCCCCCGGGCCGTAGATCGGCAGGTACGCGTCGAGCGAGATCCGCTCGAGCTCGTGCATGGCGCTACCGGTCCCCCTCGGCGCCGATGGCCTCGAGCCGCTTGCGCCAGTAGCGCTCGAGACCGAGGTAGCAGTGCCAGTAGGGAGCCGCGCGGTCGTACGCGTCGGCGTGGTCGGGGTCCGACGCGGCGACGTCGGCGCGCGCCGCCGCGACGAACGTCGGCTCGTCCATCCCGTGGCCCACGCGGTCGGCCCAGCTCCGGAGCGTTGCGCGGAGGGCCCCGAGGTGGCGCTCGACGTCGTCGAAGACACCGAAGTGGACGATCGCCAGCCGACGCGGCGAGCGTCGCTCGATCTCGTCGATCGTCCGCTCCCAGGCGTCGAGGTCGATCTCGGGCGGCGGCGTCGGTGCGAACACGAACCTGCCCGGCGAGATGCGCACTCCGGCAGCGTCGCCGTTGTAGAGAGTCCCGTCCTCGTGGTGGTACGAGACCTGGTGCGAGGCATGGCCCGTGGCCGGGAAGCAGGCGAGCCCGAGGACGCGGTCGCCGACGACGCGGACGTTCTCCCGCGGGATGGGCTCGAGCGCGCCCCAGAGCTCGTCGAACGCATCGCCGTACAGCCGGCGTGCGCTCGCCTCGAGTCGGCTCGGGTCGACGAGGTGCGGCGCCCCGATCTCCGAGACGTGCACGATCAGCGCGGGATGCTCGCGGACGAGCGAGCCGGCGGCTCCCGCGTGGTCGAGGTGGATGTGGGAGAGCAGCAGATGCTTCACGTCGCCGAGCTCGACGCCACGGGCGCCGAGCGCATCGTGGAGCGCGGGCAGGCAGCTCGTCGGTCCGCAGTCGAAGAGCGCGAGGCCGTCGTCGGTCTCGACGAGGTACGAGGCGATGCGGCGCGTGTCGCCGCAGTGGAGAAGGTCGAGAGGCTCGGCCGTCATGCTGGAGACCGTAGTCGGGTTAGCCGTACTGTGGCGGCGGTCGGGGGCTTGTAGCGTCGGCAGGACGGGCGATGACTTTCGCGCGGCCCGGCAGTCATTGCCGGCAACCGACCATCCCACAAGGAGGCGAACATGCCTGCACCCACGCTCGTCACCGGTGCTCCATGCTGGATCGACCTGTACAGCTCGGACACCGACAAGGCGACTGCGTTCTACCGCGATCTGTTCGGATGGAACGCGGAGCCGTCGATGGAGGAATTCGGCGGCTACTTCACGTTCTCGAAGGATGGCAAGCACGTCGCCGGCTGCATGCGCAACGACGGTGAGCAGGGGTATCCGGACGCGTGGGGCGTCCACCTCATGACGGACGACGTCGAGGCGATCGCCGCCGCGACACCCAAGCACGGCGGCAAGGTCCAGTTCGCGCCGATGGTCGTCGGCGAGAACGGCAGCTCCACGATGATCACCGATCCGGGCGGCGCGCACGTCGGCGCCTGGCAGCCGAACCAGCAGAAGGGCTTCGAG
>DASSBI010000177.1:0-5448 GCA_035698965.1 Gaiella sp.
GTCGAGAAGATGCGCGACGGCTACTACAGCGATGCGTACTTCAACCACACCCGCTCGGCGCTGCTCTACGACGGTCGTCGCCCGCGGGTCGTGATGCAGGTCTTCCAGCGGAAGCACGCGATGCTCGGCGGCCTCGACGAGGCACTCGCGATCCTCGAGCTCTGCTCGGACGACTGGGCGGGCCTGACCGTTCATGCGCTCCGCGACGGCGACCGGGTCGACCCGTGGGAGACCGTCATGACGATCGAGGGCGACTACACGACGTTCGCGCACCTGGAGACGGTCGTTCTGGGCACGCTCGCACGGCGGACGCTCATCGCGAGCAACACGGCGCGCGTCGTCGAGGCGGCGAACGGCAAGCCGATCATCTTCATGCCGGCCCGCCACGACCACCATCGCGTGCAGACCGGCGACGGGTACGCCGCGTTCGTCGCGGGTGCGGTGCTCGGCGCCGAGATCGGCGTCACGTCCGACGCACAAGCGTCGTGGTGGGGTGGACGTGGTGTGGGCACGGTCCCGCACTCCCTGATAGCCGCCTACGGAGGCAACACCGTGCTCGCCGCGACGAAGTTCGCCGAGTGGGCGAGCGACGACTTCCGGATCACGGTGCTCGTCGACTTCGACAACGACTCGGTTCGAACGGCGCTCGACGTCGCGCGCGCCCTCGGCCCTCGGCTGTGGGGTGTCCGCCTCGACACGTCCAGCCAGCTCGTCGACCGGGCGCTCTGGGAGGAGATGGGCGACTTCGACCCGCGCGGCGTGAACGAGCGCCTTGTGCGCAAGGTGCGCGGCGCGCTCGACGAGGACGGCTTCGAGCGGGTGAAAATCGTCGCCTCCGGCGGCTTCACAGTGGAGAAGATCGAGGCGTTCGAGCGCCGCGCGGTTCCGGTCGACGCCTACGGCGTCGGCTCGTCGCTGATCCGCGGGGAGTACGACTTCACCGCGGACATCGTGCTGACCGACGGCAGGCCGACCGGGAAGGTGGGACGCGGCTTCCGACCGAATGCACGCCTGGAGCTCGTCGAGTGACCGACGTCGTGCGGATCGTCTTCGAGACGCATTCGCTGACGGTCGACAACGAACGCGAGGTCGCGACCGGATGGTTCGGTGGGGCGCTCTCCGCGCAGGGGCGCGCGCTCGCGAGGGAGCTCGGCCAGCGCAGGTGCGACGACGGGATCGACGCCGTCTTCAGCTCCGACCTCGCGCGCGCCGTCGAGACGGCCGAGATCGCGTTCGGCGCGACGGACATCCCCGTCTTCCTCGACTGGCGCCTGCGCGAGACCGACTACGGCGCGCTGAACGGCGCGCCGGCCGACGCGATCGCGGCCGAGCGAGCCCAGCGGTTGGACGTCCCGTTCCCTGGTGGGGAGAGCTACCGCGACGCCGCGGATCGCGTGGCGTCGTTCCTCGAGGACGTTCGGGATGGCTGCGCGGGCGAGCGCATCCTGCTGATCGGCCACACCGCAACGCGCTGGGCGCTCGACCACCTGCTCGACGGCCGGCCGCTCGAGCGGGTCGTCACCGCGCCGTTCGACTGGCACGAGGGCTGGGAGTACGACTTCGACCCGAGCTTTCGCGCTATCGCCGGAGCCGCGGCATGAGCCGTCCACTTCTCTGGGACGTCGACACGCAGGTCGACTTCGTTCGCGCCGGTGCCAAGCTTCCGGTCCCCGGCGCCGAGGAGGCGGCGCCCGTGATGGAGCGTCTCGTCCGCTGGGCGGCCGAGCACGGCCTGACCCATCTCGCGACCGCCGACGACCACGAGCTGACCGACCCGGAGATATCCGATGCGCCGGACTACGAGGCGACCTACCCGCCGCACTGCCTCCGAGGCACTCCGGGGGCCGCGAAGATCCCGGAGACGGCCCAGCTCGACCCGCTGCCGATCTCGCTGACGCCGTACCCGCCGGGTCTTCTTCCGACGCTCGTCGAGGGGCACCGCGAGCTCCTCGTCCTGAAGAAGACCTACAACGCGTTCTCGAACCCGAATCTCGAGCCGGTGCTGGCGTCGCTCGCGCCCGACGAGGTGATCCTCTTCGGCGTCGCGACCGACGTGTGCAACCACGCGGCGATCATGGGACTGCGCGCGCGCGGGTACGACGTTGCTTTCGTCGAGGACGCCTCGAGCGGTCTCTCCGAGGAGCGCGTGGCTGCCGTGCTCGCGCAGTGGCGGGACGGGGGCGTGCGGTTCACGACGACCGACGAGGTCGTCGCCGCCACGCCGTGACGCTGCCACCGCCCGTCGCCCGGGCCAAGGCGGCGGCAGAGGCGCTCGCATTCGGGAAGAGCTGCCGCGACGAGGACGGGATGCTGCTGCACGTTCTCGCGGGACGCCGCGGTCTCGAGCGAGTGGCCGAGATCGGCACCGGGACCGGCGTCTGCACGGCATGGCTCGCCTCTGCGCTGCCGCCCGGGATTCCGCTCTTCACCGCGGAGCTCGACGAGCGCCTCGCGGGGGCAGCCGCCGAACTCTTCGCGGACGATCCGGACGTCGACGTCCTGCATGGCGACTGGCGCGAGGTGCTTCCCGCACACGCCCCCTTCGACCTGATCTTCGTCGACGGCGGCCGCGCGAAGGACGATCCCGATGCCGTCCTCGCGCTCGCGGCGCCGGGTGCGACGCTCGTGCTCGACGACTTCTCGTCCGACGGGCAACGGCCCGACCCGCGCCGCGACAGCTGGCTCGCGCACCCGCGCCTGGCGGCCGTCGAGCTCGGCACGACGCAGACCGCGCGGGTGATCGTCGCAGTCGTCCGCCGCTGAGGGCCTCGTGCGTCGTGGCATAGTCGGCCGGTGACGACCGAGGCGGAGCTCGTGCGCACAGAGCATGGTCTCGTCCCGAAGGGACAGGGCTGGTTCGTCCTGAACGCGCGTGACACCCAGTGGTGGGAGCGCGACGGCCGCGGCGTCCTCTGCGAGTTCGAGGGCGCCGGCTTCGAGGGTGCCCTGGACTTCGAGCAGCTCGGGATCAACCTCACCGTCCTCGGCGCGGGCGAGCCGATGGCGATGTACCACCGGGAACGAGATCAGGAGAACTTCCTGGTGCTGCGCGGCGAGGCGGTGCTCGTGATCGAGGGCGAGGAGCGGCAGCTGCGCGCCTGGGACTTCGTCCACTGCCCCGCCGGGACGCAACACGTGATCGTCGGCGGGGACGAGCCGTGCGTGCTCGTCTGCGTCGGCGCCCGCGACCGCTCGACGGGACCGGAGTGGGGCGCCTACACCGTGGACGAGGCGGCCCTGCGCCACGGCGCCGGCGTCGAGCGCGAGACGACCGAGCCACGTGAGGCGTACGCCCGCTTCGCGGGCGGCGAGCTGACGCGCTACCGCGAGGGCTGGCTCCCGTCATAAGCGGGAAGCGCCCGGGCGGGAAGTCGTCGGCAAACTGCTCGTCGGCCGTCAGCAACCTCCCTGATGGCCCCGGCGGGGGCCGATGCGAGGCTGTGGGCGGAAGGAGGTGTCGAGATGACACTCACGCGCAAGGACGCGGCCGCGACACTCCTGACCGCGTTCGGCGTGCTCGTGTTCTTCGCCGCGCACCAGTCCTGGGGCGTCTGGCTGATCGGCGCGAGCAACCGGTGGGCCGCCCTCGCGATCACCCTGATCGGCGCCGTCACCTGCAGCCTCGGCTCCGCCGCCGACGAGATGGAACAGGAGGGCGGGATGAGCTCCGCCACGAAGGTCCTGTCGGCCTTCGGGGCCGTCACGGGGCTCTTTGCGGTCTGGGCGATCGTCAGCGGGTCGCTCACGGCGCTGTCGCTGCTGACGGCCGGGGTGGTCGTCCTGTGGGCGGGATCGACCCTGCGGCACGCGTCTCAGCCCACCCGTCGTCGCTCGCGACGTAGCGCGAGTCGACGCTTCGCCTGAGCGACGGCCGGACCGGCGCTCAGGCGAGGGAGCGCCCGGTCAGCGCCCGCGGCGGGCGTCGACGTGGCGCGCGAGCGCGGCCAGCCGCTCGTCCCACTCGGTGCCGACGCGGTCCATCCACGCAGCGGCGTCGCGCAGCGGGGCGGGGTCGGGCCTGTAGACCGTCTCGCGCCCTTCGCGCCGTGCGTGGACGAGACCGGCCTGCTCGAGCGTCGCCAGGTGCTTCGCGACCGCCTGGCGCGTCATCGGCAACTCGCCCGCGAGCTCGGTCGACGTCGCGCGGCCGACGTGTGCGAGACGCTCGACCACGAAGCGGCGGCTCGGGTCGGCGAGCGCGACGAATACCGCTCCTACGCGATCGCCCACGCCGCGCTCGCGTGCAGGTCGAGCGCGATGCCCCACTCGGGCGCGGTCTCCCGAACGTGCACGAGCGTCCCTGCGGGGTGCTCCACGAGCTCGAGCTCGACCGTGCCCTCGTCGTCCCACCGTAGGACGAGACGCTCGAGCTCCTCGACCGACTCGACGACCGCGTGGCGCACCTCGCCGTTGTCCCACTCGAAGACGCCCTCGCCCCCCGGCACCGCCTCCAGCTCGACGTCGTTTGCGAACCACTCCTCGAGCCGTTCCGGCTCGGTCAGCGCCTCCCAGGCCTCCTCGCGCGGGACGGGGAGCACGATCTCACGTTCGATCTGCACGCGCAACCTCCTAGTTGCGTTATGGTAAGGCAACCCGATGGTTGCACGATACGCGAAGAGGAGGCCGGCATGCCGTTGATCCCGACCGTGCTGGAGGCGGACGGCCGCGCCGAGCGTGCGTTCGACCTCTACTCACGGCTGCTCCGAGACCGGATCGTCTTCCTCGGGCGGCCCGTCGACGAGGAGATCGCGAATCTGATCGTCGGCCAGCTCCTCTACCTCGAGGCGGAGGACCCCGACAAGGACATCGCGCTCTACGTCAACTCACCGGGCGGCGAGGTGTACGCGGGCCTCGCGATCTACGACGCCATGCAGCACGTGCGCCCGGATGTCTCGACGATCTGCTTCGGGATGGGGATGTCGGCGGCGGCGATGATCACGGCCGCGGGCGCACCGGGCAAGCGGTTCGCCCTACCGAACGCCAAGCTGATGATCCACCAGGGCTCGGCGGGCTTTCGCGGCGCGCCGACCGACATCTCGATCGCCGCGCGCGAGGTCGAGGCCACGACACGGCAGATGGCCGAGATCATCGCGCGCCACGCGGGCCGCACCCTGGAGCAGGTGATGGACGACATCGACCGCGACCGCTTCATGACGCCGGCGGAGGCCGTCGAGTACGGGCTCGTCGACGAGGTCCTCGTCCCGCCGCGAAATCGGCCGAGTACGATCGCGGCGTGACGTTCCGGGGAGTCCACCATGTCGGCTTCGCGGTGACCGATCTCGACGCGGCGGTGGAGACGTACGGCCACCTCTTCGGCGCGACGCTCGAGCATCGGGACGCGGTGGCGGAGCAGGGCGTCGAAGCTGCCTCCGTCCTCGTCGGCCCGAGCAGGATCGAGCTGCTCGTCCCCACGGGTGACGACACCCCGGTGGGGCGCTTTCTCGCCAA
>DASSBI010000178.1:0-2736 GCA_035698965.1 Gaiella sp.
TGCGGTACCGCTGGATGGGCATCACGCCGGCGCTCCCGCTCGCACTGCGCCGGCTTCCCCGCCCCTCGATCGCGCACGTGATGGGGTTCCGCGACCCGGTCACGACGGTCGTCGCGTCGTGGTGTCGCGTCCGCGGAGTGCCGTACGTCTTCGAGCCGGTCGGCATGTTCCGGCCCAGGCTCCGCAAGGTGCGACTCAAGCGCGCGTACGATGCGACGCTGGCGCGCGGCGTCGCCTCGGCGGCACGGCTCGTGATCGTGTCCTCGCCGAAGGAGCGCGACGACGTCGTGGCGTGCGGAGTCGACCCGGGCCGCGTTCGGCTCCGTGGCAACGCCTTCCCGGAGCCGCCGCCGGCGACGGACGCCGATCCGCTCGCCGGCGTCGTGCCGGACGGCGCTCCGGTCGTCCTCTTCGTCGGCCGGATCGCGGCCGAGAAGGGCGTCGAGCACCTGCTCGAGGCCGCCCGGCGGCTGCCCGAGGCGCACGTCGTGCTCGTCGGTCCGGACGACCGGCACGGGACGATGGCCGCCGTGCACGCCGCGGAGGCCGATCCCGCCACCACCGGGCGCATCCACCACCTGCCGCCGACCGCCGGGCCGCCGTTCGACCTCTACCGGCGTGCCGACGTCTCCGTGCTCGCCTCGGGCGGCGAGAACTTCGGGCTCGTCGCCGCCGAGGCGGCGTCGGTCGGAACGCCGGTGATCGTCTCGGACCGTACGGGGATCGCTGCCTCGTTCGAGAAGGGCGAGGCGCTCGTCGTCCCGTACGCCGAGCAGGCCACGGTGGACGCGATCGCGCGGGTGCTGGGCGACCCCGCCTTGCGGACCTCGCTCGCCGAGGGCGCGCTCCGCGCCGCGCGGCGCACGACCTGGGACGCCGTCGTCGACGGTCAGCTCGAGATCTACGAAGAGGCGCTCGCCGCAGGTCGCTGACAACGCTTGTGGTGAATCACCACAAGCGTTGTCAGGGACGTCGCCCGGAACGGCCCGCGACGCGAAGGACAACGCGGACGAAGGTCTCGATGCTCGGCTCGTAGCCCCACTCGCGGACGATCTCGCGCGAGGCCGCACCACGAGCGGCGCGGCGCGCCGGATCGGCCGCGAGCTCGCGGATCGCTGCACCCGCCGCCCCGGCGTCGTCGACCGCGACGAGCACGCCGTTCCGCCCGTCCTCGAGCAGGTCGTACGCCGCGCCGACGCGATCGGAGAGGACGAGCGGCAGGCCGCACGCAGCCGCCTCGTTGACGACGACGCCCCAGGGCTCGTGCCGCGACAGCAGCGCGAAGACGTCCGCGACCACGTAGCGCTCGGCGATCCGCGCCCAGGGCACGTCGGGGAGCAGCACGAGCCGGACGCCGAGCCGGTCGGCGAGCGAGGCGAGCCGCTCCCGCTCCGGCCCCGAGCCGGCCAGGAGCAGGACGAGGCGAGGATCGTCGGCGGCGCGCACAGCCCGTACGAGCGTGTCGAGGCCCTTTTCGGGCGCGAGCCGCGCGACCGAGAGCACCGCGACGTCGTCGCGCCCGAGGCCGATCTCGCCGCGCAGCGCGTCGCGCCGGTCCGAGAGCTCCTCAGCCTCGCGCGCGAGCCGCTCGACGTCGACCGTGTTGGCGACCACCGACACCCGCTCTGGGTCGACCCCGCGCGCACGCATCGACTCGCGCCCGAGCGTGCCGACGACGAAGACCTCCGTCGCGCCGCCGATCACGGTCGGAACGACCGCGCCCTTGACGGCTCTTCGCCAACCCGGCCGCGCATCGCGCTCGTTGCTCTCGACGAGCAGGACGTAGGGGATGCCGTGCCGCCTGCACCACGCGATCGTCGCCTGGGAGGCGAACGTGCTCCAGCCCGAGACGACGACGACCTCCGGGCGCGCATCCCGCAGTGCCCGGAAGACGCCCGTCGAGAGCGGGTAGTCGTGCCGGAGAAGCCGTGACGCGCCGGGCACCCGCCGGCCGTCGAGCAGCACTGCGCGGTGGCCCAGCTCCACTCCCCAGGCGCGTTGCTGCACTGCGTGCGCCGCGTAGACGACCGTGAGGTCGAGCTCCGGCCGCTCGGCGAGCCGGTCGAGCATCCCGGTCCGGTATGGCGTCGGCTCCGGCAGGACGACGGCGGCACGCACCGGGTCGTCACCGCGCGACCCGGCGTCGCGGAGCGTCTCGGTCGCGATCGCCTCCGCCTGCCGGCCAATCCGCGCACGCCGGGCACGCCGCTCGGCAACGTGGAGCGCGAGCGCGGGGTCGAGCGCGAGGGCCCGGCGCAGGAGGCGTGCCCGCGCCGCGCCGCGGGCGAGCCCGGCGCGCCGCGCGACCGTCCGCGCCGCGATCCGCCGGACCGGCTCGAGCTCGTGCCTGCCGTACCTCCCCGAGCCGCTGAACGCGGTGAGGAGCTCGACGTACGCCCGCGCCCCGCGCTCCAGCTCGTCCTTGGCGAGCTCCTGCAGAAACCCGAACCGCCACGCGAGCTCGCGATCCGCCTCGGAGAGCTCCAGGGCCGTTGCCGCGATCTGGCCGAGCGCGACGCGCCGGCCGAGCTCGCGTTGGAGCTCCGCGCGACGCTTCGAGGCCTGATCGGGATGCAGCCGGTACGCGACGAGCGGCGCCGCGACGACATCGGCCTCCGCGCCTGCCAGCACCCGCGTCCACAGCTCGTAGTCCTCGCTCTCTTCGAACGACTCGTCATAGCGGAGGCCGTTCCGCTCGAAATGGGCGCGCTCGAAGACGACGGTGTTGTGGAAGAA
>DASSBI010000179.1:0-3191 GCA_035698965.1 Gaiella sp.
CCGTTCGACCAGTCGCTGCTCGCGCAGGTGCGGGCGCTGCCGGACGTCTCCGACGCGATCGGCGGCGTCTCGAGCGACAGCGCGCAGCTCGTCAAGGACGGCGAGACGATCGCCTTCGGCGGCGCACCGAACCTCGGCTTCTCGGTCGACCCCACGAGGCCGCAGTTCAACAGCCTGACGCTCGTGCAGGGCAAGTGGCCCGGCCCGAACGAGGTCGTCGTCGACAAGTCGACGGCGGACAAGAAGGACCTCGCGCCCGGCCAGACGATCGGCGTGCAGGTGGAGGGCCCGCTCGAGCAGCTTCGGATCTCCGGCCTCGTCAAGTTCGGGTCCGTGAGCTCGATCGGCGGAGCGACGCTTTCCGGCTTCGATCTCGCGACGGCGCAGCGCCTGTTCGGCAAGGTGGGCAAGCTCGACCAGATCCGCGTCGCCGCCAAGCCGGGCGTCTCGCCGGCGAAGCTCATCGAGCAGATCCGAGAGATCCTGCCTCCGAACACCGAGGTTCGCAGCGGCGACGCCCAGGCGCAGGAGGACGCCAAGGACACCGACCAGTTCATCTCCTTCCTGCGCTACTTCCTGCTCGCCTTCGGGTTGATCGCGCTCTTCGTCGGCGCGTTCGTCATCGTCAACTCGCTGTCGATCACGATCGCGCAGCGGACACGCGAGCTCGCCACGCTGCGGACGCTCGGGGCGTCGCGACGCCAGGTGCGGCTGTCGGTCGTGCTCGAGGCGCTCGTGATGGGCGTCCTCGCGTCCATCGTCGGGCTCTTCCTCGGGCTTGGCCTGGCGAAGGGCCTGTTCGCGCTGTTCGACGCGGTCGGGTTCACGCTGCCCAACAACGGCATCCTCCTCGAGACGCGCACGGTCGTGATCTCGCTCGCACTCGGGATCGTGGTCACGCTGATCGCGAGCTTCTTCCCGGCGCTCCGCGCGACGCGGGTGCCGCCGATCGCGGCGGTGCGGGAAGGCGCCGAGCTCCCGCCAGGACGCTTCGCGCGGTTCAGGACGCCGGTGGCGGCTCTCATCACCGCGCTCGGGTTCGCGCTGCTCGTGCTCGGGCTCTTCTCGCACGGCACGTCGACGGTGCTGATCCTGCTGATCGTCGGCACGCTCCTCGTCTTCGTCGGCGTCGCGATGCTCTCCGCCCCGTTCATCCCGGCACTCGCCGGGATCCTCGGCTGGCCGGCGACGCGGATCGGCGGCGCTGCCGGGACGCTCGCCCGCGACAACGCCAGGCGCAACCCACAGCGCACCGCTTCGACGGCGGCCGCGCTGATGATCGGCCTCGCGCTCGTCACGCTCGTCGCGACCCTCGCGGCCGGGATCACGCAGACGTTCCGCGGCGCGGTGAACGACATCTTCGTCGCCGACTACGCGATCACGGCGCAGAACAACTACTCGCCGATCCCGACCTCCGTCGGCGAGACGGCCGGGAAGGCACCCGGGGTCACGGCCGTCGGCAGCGTCCGCACCGGCGACTCGCTCGTCTTCGGCGAGCGGCAGTTCACGACCGCGGTCACGCCGGGAGCGCCCGACGTCATCTCGCTGAAGTGGAAGGAAGGGTCGCAGCAGACCATGGCCAACCTCGGCGCCGACGGAGCGTTCGTCGACGACGGCTTTGCGAAGGACCACAACCTGACGGTCGGCTCGTCCGTCCCCGTCACCTTCATCACCGGGAACACGCGCACGTTCGAGGTGAAGGGCATCTTCGACCCACCGACGGGCGGCTCGCCGTTCGGGCCGGTCACCATCTCGGCCGCGACGTGGGATGCCGAGAATCCGCAGCCCCAGGACCTGTACACGTTCGTCAGGATCGCCGGCGGGGAGTCGGACGCGAACGTGGCCGCTCTGGAGAAGACGCTCTCGGGCTACCCGAACGCGAAGGTCCAGACGAGGCAGCAGTTCATCGACAACCAGATCTCGGGCCTGAACTCGGTTCTCAACATCCTCTACGTGCTGCTCGCCCTCTCGGTGATCGTGAGCCTGTTCGGGATCGTGAACACGCTCGTCCTCACCGTGTTCGAGCGGACACGGGAGATCGGAATGCTGCGCGCGATCGGGCTGACGCGACGCCAGACGCGCCGGATGATCCGCCACGAGAGCGTCATCACGGCGCTGATCGGCGCGTTCATCGGGATCGCGCTGGGCCTGATCCTGGCGGGCATCCTGATCGCGAAGGTCGACTTCCTCGAGTTCGCCTTCCCGACGGCCCAGGTCATCGTCTTCACCATCGCCGCGATCATCGTGGGGATTCTCGCGGCGATCTTCCCGGCGCGGAGAGCGGCCAAGCTGAACCCGCTCGAGGCGCTGCACTACGAGTAAGGGCGTGGGGGAACCCATGGTTCCCCCACGGGCCTCCTCCTTCTGGTTTCGCCATCGCCGCCCGACGTTGGCCTCCCGGCCGGCAAAGCCGGCCTCCGGCCGCAAGCCGCCCCGTTCCAACAGCGGGACGGCCTCAGGCGCGCGTCTTGCGGGCGACGCCGTCCTGCTCGGCTGCCTCCGCGACGGCCGTCGCGACGAGCGGCGCGACGTCTCGGTTGAAGACGCTCGGGACGACGTACTCGGCGCTGATCTCCTCCGGCGGGATGACCGCCGCGAGCGCTCGTGACGCGGCGAGCTTCATTCCCTCGGTGATCGCCGTCGCCCTGACGTCCAGCGCACCGCGGAAGACGCCCGGGAAGGCGAGGACGTTGTTGATCTGGTTCGGGTAGTCGGAGCGGCCGGTCGCGACCACGGCGACCTTGCCCGGCGGCAGCTCCTCGGGCGCGATCTCGGGAGCGGGGTTGGCGAGGGCGAAGACGATGGCGTCGTCGCGCATCCGGGAGACGCCCTCGGCGCTGATCGCCCCAGGGACGGAGAAGCCGAGGAAGACATCCGCGCCGGCCAGCAGCTCGTCGGCCGTGCCGCGCTCGCAGGCGTGGTTGGTGCGCTCCGCGTAGGCCGCTTTCGCGGTCGAAAGCCCCGTGCGCTCGCGGTGGATGGCGCCGCCTTCGTCGCAGCCGATCACCGTGCGCGCGCCGGCGGCAAGGAGGATGTCGGTCACGGCGATGCCGGCGGCGCCGACGCCCGTGGTCACGATGCGCGTGTCCGCGAGGTCCTTGTCGACGACGCGGAGCGCGTTCAGGAGCGCCGCGAGCACGACGATCGCCGTCCCGTGCTGGTCGTCGTGGAAGACCGGGATCGAGAGGTCT
>DASSBI010000180.1:0-4629 GCA_035698965.1 Gaiella sp.
GTCGAGGTTCTCGATCGAGCAGACGATCACGACGTTGTCGGCGCGATCGCGGATCACCTCGAGCTCGAACTCGTCCCAGCCGCGGATCGACTCCTCGACGAGCACCTGGCCGATGGGGCTCTCGGCGAGGCCTCGCTCGACTTGCCGGTGGAGCGCGTCGAGGTCGTCCGCGAAGCCGCCGCCGTGGCCGCCGAGCGTGAACGCCGGCCGGACGACGGCGGGAACCGGGGCGCCGTCGAGACTTGAGAGCGACTCGACGATGCGTGACTCGGGCACCTCGAGCCCGCAGCTCTGCACCGCCTCGCGGAAGAGCTGGCGGTCCTCGGCCCGGCGGATGACGTCCACGGGTGCGCCGAGGAGCTCGACGCCGAGCTCCTCGAGCACCCCGGCCGCCTCGAGCTCGATCGCGAGGTTCAGCGCCGTCTGCCCGCCGAGCGTCGGGAGGAGCGCGTCCGGGCGCTCCCGCCGAAGCACGTCTGCGACGCCCTCGAGGTCGAGCGGCTCGATGTATGTCCGGTCGGCGAACCCGGGGTCGGTCATGATCGTCGCCGGGTTCGAGTTGACGACGATCGTCCGGTAGCCGTCCTCGCGCAGCACCTTCAGCGCCTGGCAGCCGGCGTAGTCGAACTCGCAGGCCTGCCCGATCACGATCGGGCCGGAGCCGATCACGCAGATCGAGTGGATGTCGCGGCGGGCCGGCATCAGCGTGCGAGACCTTCGACCCAACCCTCCAGGATCGGCCAGGCGTCGTGCGGCCCCGGCCCCGCCTCGGGATGGAACTGGACGGAGGCGGCGCGGAGCTCGGGGAAGTCGAAGCCCTCGACCGTGCCGTCGTAGAGCGACACGTGCGTCTCCTCCGTGCCCTCGGTCGGCACCACCGCGAAGCCGTGGTTCTGGCTCGTGACGAGAACGCGGCCGCTGCGCTTGTCGAGCACCGGGTGGTTCGCGCCGCGATGTCCGAACGGCAGCTTCGTCGTCTCGTGGTCTGTCGCAAGGCCCATCAGCTGGTGCCCGAGGCAGATGCCGAGCATGGGAACACGGCCGAGCGTCTCGCGGACGACCCGCGTCTCCTCGACGAGGGGCGCGGGATCACCCGGGCCGTTCGAGAGCAGGACGCCGTCGTGGATGGCGAGATCGTCCGGGTCGCAGACGTGCGGGTAGACGGTGACCGACGCGCCCGCAGCCTGAAGGCGGTTGAGGATCGAGCGCTTGAGCCCGTAGTCGACCACCGCGACGCTCACGGCACCGCTCTCGTTGGACCGGTACGGGGCCGGGGTCGACACGTGCGCGACGAGTGCCTGGCCCTCCATGAGCGGCTGGCCCCGCACCTGCTCGAGCGCGTCCGCGGGCGAGAGCGCCTTCTCGTCCGACACGACGATGCCGCGCATCGCGCCGGCGTCGCGCAGCCGCAGGGTGAGCGCCCGCGTGTCGATCTCGTCGAGCGCGACGATGCCGCGCTCGGCGAGCCAGAGCGCCCAGTCCTCGCCGCCGAGGCGGCGCATCAGGACGGCGCGCGCGTGCGGCATCTCGGACTCGAGCCTCGGGTCGGCCACGCCGTAGTTGCCGATCATCGGCGCGGTGAAGCACACGAGCTGGCCGGCGTAGCTCGGGTCGGTGACGGTCTCCTGGTAGCCGGTCATCCCGGTCGTGAACACGGCCTCGCCGAAAGCGGAGCCCTCGGCGGCGACGGAGCGCCCCGAGAACCTCGTGCCGTCCTCGAGGAGGAGGTAGCCGTGCGTGGACACGCTCATGCCGCGAACACCACTCTGCCGCCGGCGACCGTCTTGACGACCGCCCCGACGAGCGTGCGGCCGAGCAGCCACGAGTTCGCCGACCGGGAGCGGAAGCCCTCCTCCCGGACGGTCCACTCCTCCTCGAGGTCGAGCAGCACGAGGTTGGCGGGCTCCCCGACGGCGATACGCGGCACGCGCAGCCCGAGCGCACGCGCCGGCCCCGCCGAGAGCCGCTCCAGCAGCGTCGCAAGAGGAACCTCGCGGGTCCTGACGAGGAACGTGTTGAGCGCGCCGAACGCCGTCTCGAGACCGGTCACGCCGAACGGCGCCTCCTCGAAGGGCACGTCCTTCTCGTGCCGGGCGTGCGGCGCATGGTCGGTGGCGACACAGTCGATCGTGCCGTCGAGCAGACCCTCGACGAGCGCGCGCCGGTCGTCCTCGGTGCGGAGCGGCGGGTTCATCTTCACGTTGGCGTCGAGGGTACGCACGAGCTCGTCCGTGGCGCAGAGGTGATGCGGGCTCGCCTCGGCGCTGACCCGCACCCCCACTGCGCGGGCACGGCGAACGGCGTCGACGGAGTCCCGCGCGGAGAGGTGCTGCAGGTGCACCGGACGGGCCTCGTAGGCCGCGAGCGAGAGGTCGCGCTCGACCATCAGGCTCTCCGCCACCGACGGCCAGCCGGCAAGCCCGAGCGCGGCAGAGACCGCGCCTTCGTGCATCTGGCCGCCGGCAGAGAGCGTCGGCTCCTCGCAGTGGAGCGCGAGCGGCCGGTCCGCGACGGCGCTGTAGGCGAGCGCACGCCGCATCAACCCCGCGGACGCGACCGGTCTCCCGTCGTCCGTGAACGCGATCGCGCCTGCCGCCGCGAGCTCCGCCATCTCGGTGAGCTCCTCCCCGCGCTGGCCCTTCGAGATCGCGGCGGTGAAGCCCGTCGGCACCACGGCCTCCTCGCGCGCCCGCTCGACGAGCGCCTCGAGCACGCTGGCGTTGTCGACGACCGGATCGGTGTTCGGCATCGCGACGATCGCGCAATAGCCGCCCGCCGCCGCCGCCTCCGTGCCGGACGCGATCGTCTCCTCGTCCTCGCGGCCGGGCGTGCGGAGGTGGACGTGTGGGTCGACGAACGCCGGCGCGAGGACGAGCCCCTCGGGAGCCGTTGCGACTGACTCGATCGCCGTGATCACGCCGTCCTCGACGGTCACCATCGCGGGCACGTCGAGCCCGCCCGAGGGGTCGATCACGCGCGCCCGGACGGTGAGCGAGTCGGCCCGGCCGTTCCGGCACACGAGCACTACGCGACCTCCATGACGGGCATCGACGCAACGTGGAGCCCCGGCGCCGTGAGCAGGTCGTAGAGCACCGCCATCCGGACGACGAGACCCGAGCGCACCTGGGTCGTCACGAGCGAGGCGCCGGAGTCGGCCACACGAGGGTCGATCTCGACGCCGCGGTTCATCGGCCCAGGGTGCATGACGACCTGCCCGGGACGAACGCGGTCGGGCGTGACCCCGTAGAGCGCGGTGTACTCCCGCAGCGAGGGGACGTACGACGCCTCCATCCGCTCGGCCTGCATGCGCAGGACGTAGACGACGTCGACGTCCGCGAGCGCGTCGATCGAGTGGCTCACCTTCGCCCCGAGCGCCTCGACGTTCCGCGGCAGGAGCGTCGGCGGGGCGATCAAGACCGGCTCGGCGCCGACGAGAAGCAGCGCCTCGACGAGCGAGCGGGCCACCCGCGAGTGGAGGACGTCTCCCACGATCGCGACCGTGACGCCGTCGAGCCGACCGAGGGCATCCCGGATCGTGTGCAGGTCGAGCAGCGCCTGCGTCGGGTGCTGGTGCTTCCCGTCGCCGGCATTGACCACGTGCGCGTCGGTGGCGGCCGCGACGAGCTGCGAGGCGCCGATGTGCGGGTGACGGATCACGATCACGTCCGGGTCGTACGCTGCGAGGGTGAGAGCGGTGTCGCGCAGCGACTCGCCCTTGTCGACCGACGACCCGCTCGCGCGGAGCACCATCGTGTCCGCGGAGAGCCGCTTCGCGGCGAGCTCGAAGCTCGACAGCGTCCGCGTCGAGGACTCGTAGAAGAGGTTCACGACCAGCCGGCCGCGGAGCGTCGGCAGCTTCTTCATCTCGCGGTCGAGCGACCGCTCGAGCGCGCGTGCCGTGTCGAGGATCCGCTCGGCGTCGTCACGTCTGAGGTCGCCGACACCCAGCAGGTGCCCCCGCTCAGTCGTCATCGTCGCTCCCTCCCCTGCTCGAGCATGACGCGATCCCGCCCGTCGATCTCCTCCAGCTCGACGCGGACACGCTCGTCGAGCGCCGTCGGCAGGTTCTTGCCGACGTAGTCGGGGCGGATCGGAAGCTCACGGTGGCCGCGGTCGACGAGCACCGCCAGCTGGACGCGGTCGGGCCGGCCGAAGTCGAGGAGCGCGTCGATCGCGGCCCGAATCGTCCTCCCCGTGAAGAGGACGTCGTCGACGAGCACGCAGGTGCGGCCTTCGAGTGCGAAGTCGAGCTCGGTGCCGCGGACGACGGGCTGCGGATGGAGTGGCGCCGCTCGTCCTCGGACGAGAACGTCGTCGCGGTGAAAGGAGATGTCGACCGCACCGAGCTCGGGCTCGAACCCGCTTCGCTCGGCGACGAGCGCCCGGAGCCGTTGCGCCAGCGGCACGCCCCGCGTGTGGATCCCGACGAGGGCGAAACGAGGGACGTCGTCGTTGCGCTCGATCAGCTCGTGGGCGAGTCGCGCGAGCGTCCGCCCGAAGGCGTCTGCGTCGAGGATCTCGCGCGCCCGGCCACGCGCGGGGGAATCGGTGTGCATCGCTTTCGCTCCTTCCCGGCCTCGCTGGACCGGTTTAAAGGGAACCCGCGTGCGAGTGTAACGGCGGTGTTGG
>DASSBI010000181.1:0-2571 GCA_035698965.1 Gaiella sp.
CGAGCTCGCCATCGAGACGAAGACGACAGGCGCCTGCTGGCCCTGGAACTTGTCGACCGTCCCCACCGCGATCTCGTCGCCGAGCCGGAGCCGCAGCTGCCGCACCTGGGCGTTGTACGGCGCGACGACGAGGACATCCTCCGCCGTCAGCGGCCTCGTCCCGCCCTGCTCGTCGGTGAACGGCGTCCCGAGCAGGTCGGCCACGGCCGCCGCGATCGCCTCGGCCTCCTCGGGCGAAGACTGGCCGTGCCCCTCGTGCTCGGTCGCGAGCCAGACGGGGCCGTTGCCCGCCGCGAGCGAGCGGCGCGCTGCGTCGTCTGCGTAGCCGAGCCGCCCCTCGTAGTACGCGTCCGACGTGAATGCGCAGAGCTCCGGCCGCAGCCGCCACGTCTCGGCGAGGAAGAGCCCGCGGTCGGGTGGCACCGTCTCGTGGTCGCCGAGGAGGTGCTCGAGCACCGAGCGACCCGAGCTCTCGGGATGTGATCCCTGCGAGACCTGCGGCAGCTGGTTCGGGTCACCGAGCAGGACGAGTGACCGCGCCGCCGTCCCGACCGCGAGCACGTCGGCCAGCGCGAGCTGGCCCGCCTCGTCGACGAAGAGCACGTCGAGTGGGCGCTCCGCCGCGTGGATGTCGACCTTCTCCCGCGAGAACGCCCACGCCGTCCCCGCGACGAGCTGGAACGTGGGATCGGCGCAGACGTCCGTGTCGGTCGACGTGACGACGCATCGGCTCTCGAAGGCGGTCTCGGTCTCCGGTTCGCCGCGCTTAGCGCCCGAGAACGTGAAGCTCTGCCGGTCGGCCTCGTGCTGCACCGCGCGGAGGAAGTTGTGGATCGCCTTGTGGCTGAGCGAGGTGACGCCGACGCGCTTCCCGTCCCGCATGAGCGCGATCGCCATCCTGGCTCCCTGCCAGGTCTTCCCGGACCCTGGCGGCCCCTGGACGAACAGGTAGCTCTCCCCGAGAGAGAGCACCGCTGCCACGGGATCGAGGTCGAGTCGCACGTCCGGCGTGCGCCGCTCGAGGACGGCGGTGAGCGCGGGATAGTCGTCTCTCGCGTCCGCGTACGAGCGCGCGAAGCGCATCAGCGCGTCGCGCTTCACGGCGTCGCCGAAAGGGCGCCCCGGGGTCAACGCGGTCGGGATCGGCTCGTCGGCCCTGTTGACGCTGCGGAGGACGATGACGACCCCGTGGTCGTCGTCGACCCGTGTGCGGAAGCCCTGGCGCGTCACCGGGTCGAACCCCTCGCTCGAGATCTTGTGCTCCTGCGGCCGGAAGGTCATGCGGTAGGCGTGGCTCTGGCCCTCCACCTTCGGCGGCTGCCCGTCCCACCGAAGGACGCCGAGCGCGGTGCGGTCCGCGACGAGCTCGTCCTCGTCGAGCTGCGGCCATCGGAACCACGCCCACCACTGGGGTCGCGCCTCGCGCTGGTGGTACTCCACGAGGTGCCCGAGCAGGCGCCGCGACTGCCCTTCCTCCGAGCCGGCCAGCAGCCGGTCGCGGAGCGCGGCTCGCTCTGCGTCGCGCTCGATCGTCTCCTCCTTCGGCGGCCGCTCGTCGGGCGGGGCTCGCCACGGGCGGTCCGGCGGCCGGATCGAGAGCAGCCACTCGTGCAGCTCGTAGGTCGAGCGGCAGTCCTCCTGGTTGTAGCGCTCGACCTCTCCGAGGAGCGACTCGTCGCCGGTCTCGAGCCAGGTCTCGAAGGAGACCACGGCGTCGTCGCCTCCCTTCACCTCGGCGGAGCGCTCGAACCCGTAGAGCGCCTCGATCGCCTTGATCGAGTAGCTCGACGTCGACGCGCGGAGCGACTGGCGCACGATCCGGTAGAGATCGACGAGCACCTCCTGGCGCAGGAAGTCGTCGACCTCGCGCTCGCGCGTCCCGTGCTCGCCCATGAGCCTCGTCAGCGCGGTGCGCTCGTAGGCGGCGTAGTGGTAGACGTGGAGCCTCGGATGCCGGAGGCGGCGCTCGACGACCCAGTCGACGAACCGCTCGAACACCGCACGCTCGCCCTCGCGGTCGCGGGCCCAGAGCGCCTCGTAGCGCACCTCGCCCGTCTCGTCGCGATAGCAGTAGCCGAACAGAAACTCGAGCCCGCGCGCAGTCTCGTAGAACGGATGCCCCTCGAGGTCGAGCCAGACGTCGCCGGCGTCCGGCTCGGGCAGGAGGCGGAAGCCGCGCTCCTCCTCGTCGTCCAGGAGCTCGTAGAGATGCATCCCCGACTCGCGGCCGCGGAGCTGGAGCTCGGCCTGGTGGCGGACCTTCTCGAAGCTCTCCGGCCGGAGGCCGTGCGGGGCGCCGTTGCCGGTCCGGGGAAGCGAGCCCAGCCGGGCGAGCGTCTCGACGCCGTCCGCCAGGAGCTTCTCCGCCCAGCCGCGACGCATCCCGGCGACGAGCACGAGATGGTCGTCGGCCTCGAGCTGGGCGCGGCAGACGTTCCGAAAGTCGCAGATCCCGCAATGCCCGCAGGGCCACGGGTACGTCTCGTCCTTCCGCTCGAGCGACGAGAGGAACCGCCCGCGCACGCGGCGGTAGTAGGCGTGGAGCTCGGCGACGCGGAAGCTCTCCCGCTC
>DASSBI010000182.1:0-4811 GCA_035698965.1 Gaiella sp.
CTGCAGGTGCAGGACGTCGGCGCGCCGGGCGAGGAGCCGGCGCATCGCGATCGGGTGCTCGAGCGTCTTGGCCGCGCGGCGCACCGAGCTGCGGCCGATGGTGCTCGAGCGCGCGTAGAACCCGTCGACGAGCTCGTACCCGTCCGCGCCGGGCCGCGTGCCGAACCGGAACGGCGACGTGACGAGCTCGACCGTCGCCCCTGCGTGGCCGAGCGCGGACGCGAGCTCGTGGTCGTACGGAGGCGTGAATGCAGGGGGATCGGCGAGGACGACGTGCATCGGCGCAGAGCGACGACGGTACCCGTAGCCTCGGCGGCCGGAGAAGCGATGCAGCTCGTCGTCCGCACCTGGAACGTGTTCCACGGGAACGCCGATCCGCCGAGGCAGGCGGGGTATCTGCGCAGGATGGTCGAGCTCGTCACGGGAGACGGTCCCGACGTCGTCTGCCTCCAGGAGGTGCCGGTGTGGGCGCTCCCGAGGATCGACAACTGGTCCGGAATGCACCGCTTCGACGCCGTCACACGCCCGCCACTCTGGCCGGGGCCGGTGTCGAAATGGGTCACGCGCGCGCACCAGGGTTTCTTCCGCTCCGGTCTCGCCGGGCAGGCGAATGCGATCCTCGTCGCACCGCGGCACGCGGCGACCGATCTCGGGCACGAGCGCATTTCGGAGCACGGGCGCGAGCGCCGGCTCGTCCACGCGGTCCGGATCGCCGGGACCTCCGGCGTGACGGTCGCGAACCTCCACGCCTCCAACGACCACGCGCACCCCGACGTGCCGCGCGGGGAAGCGATGCGCGCCGCGGCCTTCGCGGAGGGCGTCGCGACCCAGGGCGACGTGATCGTGATCGCAGGCGACTTCAACGTCCTCGATCCCGCGCTCGAGGCCTTCGCCGGGACGCGGGACGGGATCGACCAGGTCCTGGTTCGCGGCGCCCGCCTCGAGTCCGTCGTCGCGTGGCCGCGCGACCGGCGCATGCAGAATGGCGTCGTGCTCTCCGACCACCCCGTCGTCGAGGCACGCATCGAGACGGAGACTCCGTGACGTTCGAGGAGGCCCGCGCGCTCTTCCCCGTGTTGCGGCGGATTGCGTACCTCAACGCAGGCACCTTCGGGCCGCTGGCGCGCCCGGTCGCGGACGCGCTCGTGGAGGCGGTCGTGCACGACGCGGAGCACGGCCGAAGCGGCTCGCCGTACTTCGAGCAGACGATTGCGCTGCGGGACGAGGCTCGTCGGGCCTTCGCGGGGCTCGTCGACGCCGATCCGGCGCAGGTGGCGCTCACGAGCTCCACCACCGAGGGTTGCGCGATCGTCGTCCGCGGCCTCGGCCTCGAGGCGGGCGACGAGGTCGTGACGACGACCGATGAGCACTTCGGGCTCCTGGGCCCGCTCGGCGCGAGCCTCGCGACGGTCGTCGTCGTCGAGCCCAACCCTGACGCGATTCGCGCCGCGCTCACGTCGCGAACGCGCCTGATCGCGTCCTCGCCGGTGCTCTGGACGACCGGGGCTGTGCTCCCGCTCGCGGAGCTCGGAGCCGAGACCGGCGTTCCGGTGTTGGCCGACGGTGCCCAGGCGGTCGGCGCGATCCCGACCACGGCGGACGGCTTCGACTTCCTCACGATCTCGGGCCAGAAGTGGCTCTGCGGGCCGGACGCGACGGGCGCGCTCGTCGTCCGCGACCCGGAGCGGCTCGCCGTGACGTCGCCCAGCTACTTCGCGCAGACCGGGTACGAGCCCGACGGCGCGTACGAGCCACAGGCGGGCGCGCGCAGGCTCGAGCCCGGCTGGTGGTCGCAGGGAACGCTCCGGGCGATGCTCGCAGCACTCGCGCTCCGCCCCGCGTGGTGCTTCGAGCGCGCGTCGGGAGCTGCCGAGCGGTGCCGGGAGCTGCTGTCGGGGCGCGTCGAGGTCGTGACGCCGACCGAGCGTGCGACCCTCGTCAGCTTCCGTCCCGACGGCGAGGAGCCGGCGGACGTCGTCTCGAGGCTCCATGCGGCCGACGTCCACGTCCGGGAACTGCCCGGGCGTGGGCTCGTCCGCGTCTCGTGCGGCTGGTGGACGAGCGACGACGACCTAGACCGCCTCGTCGCGGCGCTCGATCGGTGACGCCCGTTAGACCGCGCGCCGCAGCGCGTCGCGGAGAACGTGCCAGGCACGCCGCCACGTCCGCCCGTGACACGGCCCGAGTCGACGGTCCTACGCCCCCAGCAGGAACGCTGCGCGATCTCGAACGAACGACGAGTACCTGGCGGCCCCCGTCGCTCCCCGCCCAAAATGAGCACGGACGCGCGCCGCCGCGAGGAACCGTGGGCAGCGCTCGAGGCCAGCAGTAGCGCGGAAACTGCTCCATTCCCAGTCTGCTGGGTCGTCGCACAAGCCGGCTGTGACCGGGTTCAGCACGACGTACCGGACCGCATCGAGGAAATGCGCCTCAGTCTTGATCACGTTCGAGGCGTACCGCGCCTCGAACAGATGGCCGACGTATCCGTGACGCTCGTTGAACCGTCGCGCGTACACGCCGTTCAACCGGTGCATCCCCGTCGCGAGATTGGGCTCAGAGAGCGAGAGGACGAGATGAAAGTGATTCGTCATCAGGCAGTAGGCGAGACACTTCCAGCGGCAGCGATACACCGATTGGGCCAGAAGTGCCATGAACATGCGCCTGTCGTCGTCGTCGGCGAAGATCCGATCGCGTCGAATGCCTCGCGCAGTCACATGCACCGAGCCCTCGATCGGTTGGATGCGCAGTGCACGGCCCATCGTGCGGGACGTTAGGCGCCGGCCGGCAACGCGTCTAGATGGCCAGAAGGGGGATGGCCCGATCGGACATGGCAACGTGCCTGGCACGATGTTCGACGGCGTTAGCCCGCCGTTCCGCCACACGCGCTTGCGCCGCGGGGCTAGGGGGCGTCGGCCGCGGTGCGGAGCCCGAGCTCGCCCGCGATCGGCTGCAGGGCCGCGACCACGTTCGCGATGTGCTCGTCGAGCTCCAGACCGATCAGCTCGGCGCCGGCGTAGACCTCGTCGCGGTGCACGCCGGCCGCGAAGGACGGCTGCTTGAGCTTCTTCCGGACGGACTTCGGCTCCAGATTCTCGATGCCGGTCGGCCGCACGAGCCCGCAGGCGTGGACGAAGCCGGAGAGCTCGTCACAGGCGAAGAGCGTCTTCTCGAGCTGCGTCTCGCGCGGCAGCTCGAGGTGCTCCGCGTGCGACAGCACCGCCCTGATCACGATCTCCGGGTACCCCTCCTCACGGAGGATCGGCGCACCGTCCTGTGGATGCTTGTCGAGCGTGGGGTGGATCTCGTAGTCGAAGTCGTGGAGCAACGCGACGCATCCCCACAGCTCCTCGTCCTCGCCGAAGCGCCGCGCGTACCCGCGTACCGACGCCTCGACGGCGAGCGCATGGCGGAGGAGCGACTCGCTCTGCGTGTAGCGGGTCAGCGTCGCCCAGGCCCTGTCGCGGGTGACCTCCACGGAGCCGGGTACGATACCGCCCCGCTATGCAGTCGTTCGTGATCGAAGGCGGACGTCCGCTGTCGGGGACCGTTCGCGCCGCAGGAAACAAGAACGGGGCGCTCCCGATCCTGGCGGCGACCCTGATGGCGTCCGGGCCGGTCGTCCTCTCGAACGTCCCGAGGATCCGCGACGTCGAGACGATGGTCGAGATCCTCGCCGGTCTCGGTGCGGACGCCGCGTGGACCGGCCCCAACGAGGTGCGGGTCGATGCCACCAGCGTGACGAGGACCGAGCTCGATCCCGTCCTCGGCCGGGAGATCCGCGCGTCGTTCCTCCTCGCAGGACCGCTGCTCGCGCGCTTCGGTCGCGCCACGGTGCCGCCGCCCGGAGGCGACGTGATCGGCCGCCGGCGGCTGGACACGCACATCCACGCGTTCATGGAGCTCGGCGTCGAGGTGGTGCTCAACGGTGCCTACGACCTGCGCACCGACGGTCTCCGCGGCAAGCGGATGTTCCTCGACGAGGCGTCGGTGATGGCGACGGAGAACGCCGTCATGGCTGCGGTGCTCGCAGAGGGCGAGACGATCGTCGGCCATGCCGCCTGCGAGCCGCACATTCAGGATCTCTGCCACTTCCTCGTCTCGCTCGGAGCGCAGATCGAGGGCATTGGCTCGAACATCGTGCGGATCACGGGTGTCCCCGAGCTCCGCGGCGGCGAGCACCGGATCCGGCCGGAGCACGTCGAGGTCGCGAGCTTCGCCGCGCTCGCCGCCACGACCGGGGGAGACGTGACGATCGAGGACGTCGAGCCCGACGACCTGATCTCGATCGTCCCGGCGTTCCGCAAGCTCGGGATCACCCTCGAGGTGGGGGAGACGTCCGTTCGCGTCCCGCCGGGGCAGGAGCTGCACGTCGTGGACGACCTCGGCGACCAGATCCCGAAGATCGAGAGCGGCATCTGGCCCGCGTTCCCTGCCGATCTCACGTCGATCGCCGTGGTCGCCGCGACGCAGGCGCGCGGAACGGTGCTCGTCTTCGAGAAGATGTTCGAGAGCAGGCTCTTCTTCGTCGACAAGCTCGTCTCGATGGGCGCCCGCATCATCCTCTGCGATCCGCACCGCGTCGTCGTGACCGGGCCCGCGCGTCTGTACGGGCAGCGGCTGGAGAGCCCCGACATCCGTGCGGGGATGGCGATGGTGATCGCCGCGCTCTGCGCCGACGGCGAGTCGAGCATCGGCAACATCGGACAGATCGACCGCGGCTACGAGCGGATCGACGAGCGGCTGCACGCACTCGGCGCGTCGATCGAGCGGACGGAGCTGTGAGCGGCGCCCGGCTCTCGGACGGCACCGGG
>DASSBI010000183.1:0-7503 GCA_035698965.1 Gaiella sp.
CGCTTCGCGGAGGGCGTCCGCGAGTCGAAGCGCGCGCTGCTGGATCTGCTGATCGGGCTACGCCGCGAGGGCAAGCAGGTCGTCGGCTACGGAGCGCCGGGCAAGGGCAACACGCTGCTCAACTACTGCGGGATCCGCACGGACTTCCTCGACTACACGGTCGACCGGAACCCGTACAAGCAGGGGAAGCACACCCCCGGCACGCACATCCCGATCCACCCGCCCGAGAAGATCGCCGAAACCCGACCCGACGTGATCGTGATCCTTCCCTGGAACCTCGCGCGCGAGATCGCTGAGCAGCTGGCGTACACGGCGGAGTGGGGCGCTCGGCTCGTCGTGCCTGTGCCCACCGCGAGGTATCTCGACACCGGAGACGGGGCTTGACGCACCCGTCGGCGTCGGCCTTACTTCGTGGGGACGAGGAGAGGACTGGGTGAATCGGGTGGGGTCCGAGCCGGCGGCGGCGCGATGAAGGTCGTGATCTTCTGCGGAGGCCTGGGCGTCCGCATGGGGGAGGAGACCCAGAGGATCCCGAAGCCGATGATCCGCATCGGCAACCGGCCGATCCTCTGGCACATCATGCGGTACTACGCGTCCTGGGGGCACACGGAGTTCGTGCTCTGCCTCGGCTACAAGGGCGACGTGATCAAGGAGTACTTCCTGAACCACAACGAGGCGCTGATCCACGACTTCGTGCTCGACGGCTACGGCGCGGAGCCCGAGGTCGAGATCCTCGACCGCGACGGGGGGCCATGGCGGATCACGTTCGCGGACACGGGCACCCGGTCGACCATAGGCGAGCGGCTGAAGCTCGTCGAGCGGTACCTCGGGGACGACGAGGTCTTCATGGCGACGTACGGCGACGGGCTCACGGACGTCGACCTCCCGGCGGCCGTCCGCGCCTTCGAGGAGTCGGGGAAGCTGATTACGTTCGCCCTCGTGCGTCCGCACTTCCACGCGCACATCGTCGAGGCGGCATCCGACGGGACGGTTCAGGACGTCCGTGCGATGGACACCTCGGGGGTGCGGATCAACGGCGGCTTCTTCGTGATGCGGCGCGGGATCTTCGACTGGATCGCGCCGGGGGACGAGCTCGTCGAGGAGACGTTCGCGAAGCTGATCCCGCGTGGCGAGGTCGGTGCTTACACGCACGACGGATTCTTCGGGCCGATGGACACGATCAAGGACCGGCAGTGGCTCGAGGGGCTGTTCGACTCGGGTCGTGCACCCTGGCTCCGGGTCGGCCTCGATCCCGCCGAGTCGCCGGTCGCGTGATGCTGCCGCTCGGCTTCGCGGGCGGCTCGCCCCTCGGTCGGCTGCTCGCGATCGGCGCCCACTCCGACGACCTCGAGATCGGCTGCGGCGGGACGGTGCTCGCGCTCACCCGTGCGAACCCCGGGCTCGCCGTCCACTGGGTCGTGCTCGCCGCGAACGGCGATCGCGCGGACGAGGCGCGACGATGTGCGGAGACGCTCCTCGCCGACGCAGGCGAGCGGTCGGTCGAGGTGCACGAGTTTCGTGACGGATACCTCCCGCACACGGCAGCCGAGGTCAAGGACACGTTCGAGGCCCTCAAGGCGCGTGTCGCGCCCGATCTCGTGCTGACGCACACGCGTGACGACCTGCACCAGGACCACCGGCTCGTCTGCGAGCTGACGTGGAACACGTTCCGCGACAACGTCATCCTCGAGTACGAGATCCCGAAGTGGGACGGCGACGTGGGCCGGCCGAACGTCTATGTCCCGCTCGACGAGTCCGTCGCGGAGGAGAAGCTCCAACTGCTGGGCGGCCATTTCGATACCCAGCGGGGCAAGGACTGGTATGACGTCGACGTGTTCCGCGGTCTGATGAGAATCAGGGGCATGGAGTGCCGGGCGCAGAGCGGGTACGCCGAGGCGTTCACGGCGAGGAAGGTGACTTTGGAGATGTCAGGCGGAAAGGGGTCGACGTGAAAGTTCTCGTCACCGGGAGCGAGGGATATATCGGAGCCGTCATGTGTCCGATCCTCATGGCGGAGGGCCACGAGGTCGTTGGACTGGATACGGGCTTCTACGACGGATGCGACTTCGGTCCCTACGAGGTCGAGCACCCGCGACTTGCGCTCGACGTGCGCGATGTGCGACCGGAGCATCTCGCGGGATTCGACGCCGTCGTGCACCTGGCGGCGCTCTCGAACGATCCCCTCGGGGATCTCGCGCCGGCGCTGACGCACGACATAAACTTCCACGGCACCGTCACGCTCGCGCGAGCGGCCAGGTCTGCGGACGTCGGCCGATTCGTGTTCGCCTCGTCGTGCTCGATGTACGGCGCTGCAGAAGGCGACGCTCTGCTCGCCGAGGAGGCGCCCCTCCGTCCTCTCACGCCATATGCGGAGTCGAAGGTTCGCTCTGAGGCGGCGCTTCTCGAGCTCGACGGGGACGGCTTCTCCACCGTCTCCATGCGGAATGCGACGGTGTACGGCGTCTCGCCGAGGCTTCGGCTCGACGTCGTCCTGAACGACCTCGCGGCCTGGAGCCACGTGACGGGTCGCATCCGCCTGTTGAGCGACGGCACGTCCTGGCGTCCGCTGCTCCACGTCCGTGACCTCGCGAAGGTCGCTGCGCGCATGCTCACGGCGCCGGCCGACGTCGTCGCGGGGCGCGCGTTCAACGTGGGGTCTGCGACGCAGAACTACCTGGTTCGCGATCTCGCGGAAATGCTCTCGGAGGTCACGGGATGCGAGGTCGAGCTCGCCGGTAACGCGTCCCCGGACCCCCGTTCGTATCGTGTCGACTTCTCGGCGCTCGAAGTCGCTTTCCCCGACCTCGAGCTCGACTGGGACGCTCGGCGCGGCGCCGAGGAGCTCGTGACGGCCTACCGGACGCTCGGCATGAGCAAGGAGGCGTTCGAGGGACGCTCCTACGTTCGCCTCCGGCAGCTGCGCCACCTGCTGGAGGAAGGTCGGCTGGCCGCAGACCTCCGCTGGGCGAGGAGCTACGCCTAGGTGCGGTTCGTTCCCACCCCGATCGCCGGCGTCGTGGTCGTGGAGCTGGAGGAGCACGTGGATGAGCGCGGCTCGTTCGCGCGGACGTGGAGCCGTGACGAGATGGCGGAAGCGGGTCTCGCACGCGACCTGGCGCAGTGCAGCCTCTCGCGGAACACCCGCGCGGGGACGCTGCGGGGGCTCCACTTCCAGCGCGCCCCGCACGAGGAGGCGAAGCTCGTCCGCTGCACGCGCGGCGCCATCTTCGACGTCGCTGTCGACCTGCGCCCCGGCTCTTCGACGCGGGGACACTGGTTCGGGGTGCGCCTCGACCCGGAGAGCGGCCGCGCGCTCTACGTGCCCGAGGGGTTCGCGCACGGATTCCAGACGCTCGCCGACGAGAGCGACGTCTCGTACATGATCTCGACGCCGTACGCGCCCGAGGCGTCGGCAGGCGTCCGCTGGGACGACCCGACGCTCGCGATCGAGTGGCCCGCATTCGACGGCCAGCGGACGATCAGCGACCGCGATCGGGCGCTGCCGCTCTACGAGCCCGGCGCCGCCTGAGAGCCGCCTGCAGGGCGGAGCAAGCCGACCCCGAGCAACGCGTCGGCCGCCTCGCGGATCGTCTGGAACGGCAAGCCGGAGCGCGCGGCGACGTCGAGCAGGCTGGCGTCGCCGTCGCAGAGAGAGAGGACCCACAAGAGCGCTGCCTCCTGGCTCGAGCCGCCGCCGAGCGAGCGGTAGAGGCCTCGTCGACCGAGCTGCGGCTCGCCGAACGGTGAGGTATTGACGAGCGTCGCGTCGCGCTCGAGAGCGTCCACGATCCGTAGCGCCGCATGCAGCGACTCCCCGAGCGGCTCGGGGCCGACGAGGTCGAGGTCGTCGGCGGACGAGTGGTACTCGGGGAACGCGTCGGCCGGGGTGCGCGAGAACGCCCCGAACGGCAGGTCGAAGCCAGGCGAGCAGAACTGCCGCTCGTCGCCGCCGTAAGGCGACCAGGGCCGCACCGTCGCGCCGGGTAGGTCGCGCAGCACGATCTCCGCAGCTTTGTCGACGGCGGCGTTCTCGCGACGGCTTTGCTTGTAGGTCACCGGGCCCGGGTCGCCGACGCACGAGACGGCGAACCCGTGGCGGATGCGCTGCACGACGTTGGCGTTCGTGTGAAGCCAGCAGAGCGGGCCGATTGTGCCGGGGCTCCAGACCAGCCGGAACGAGTGGCGCAGCTCCTCCTGTGCGGCGAGGATCCGCGCGAGACCCCAGACCAGGACGATCCCGGAGAGGTTGTCGTTCGCCAGTGCGGGGTGGCAGATCGTCGTCGTCAGCAGGACGACATCGTCGGTCACGCCCTCGAGGGCGACCTCGCCGTATGTGACGTGTCCGTCGTCGAGGGTCGCGTCGATCTTCACGCGATACCCCCCTTCCGCCAGGCCGTCCACGACGCGCTGGCTCGTGCAGAACCCCCACCGCTCCGCCCAATAAGACGTCCGGTACGGCACCACGTCGGGGTCGCGCGGATCGGTGTAGAGGTGCTCGCGAAGCTCGGCGAGGTCGAGCGTCGCATCGACGGGGACGCTGTACCCCACGAGATGGAGCGAGGAGTCGGCGACGTCGATCACGCGGGTCCCGTCCGGCGACTCGACCCAGGCCTCGCCGACGTTCCACTCGCGCGGGAGCGTCCAGTCGAAGACCTGCGTGCCGGTCGGCAGCTCGACGGTCTCCAGCGGGACGTCCCGTCCGAGTCGCTCGAGCGTCGCCCGCACGCCGTCCCCGGTCAGGCTTCGCGGGATCGGAAAGAGCTCCGCGATCAACGCGTGCAGGTCGCGGCCGACCGCATCGGCGTCCGGAACGGTGCTCCAGTCGATCGGCATGTCTCGCGCGACCGGCGGCGCCTGTCGCTCTTATCGAGTCGGCGGAGCGTACTCCAGGGTGTCGGCGAACTCCTCTGCCGACTCGTCGTCGTATGCCGCGATCAGGTCTGCAGGGAGCTGCTCGCCCGTCACGCACGAGCGGTAGTCCCGGAGCGTGGTCCCCGTACACGCGCTGTCCATGTTCGCCGCCGCAAGTCCCGCTTCCAGATCGCCGCGGTGAACAGTCCTGAAGTCGATGCTGTACCGGGTCACGCGGGTCGTGTTCGGGACGCTCGAGTGGAGATGCGCCGCCGAGAACACCAGGGGGCTCCCCACGGGAGTGATGACCCGGATCTGTGGGTCGAGCTCGACGTCGCCGATCGGCTTCGGCTGCTCACGGGTGTCCTTGCCGACCATCGTGGCCGCCGCTCCGCGGCTGACGGCGTTCCAGCGGTAGTAGTTATAGGTTTCGGACGAATTCGCGAGGGGCTCGTCGAAATAACGCGGGTGGAATGCCAAGCCGTTGTCGGGCTCGATCGGATAGACGGGGAACCACCAGTTCAACTGCGCCATCGGCGCCGAATACCAGGTGTCTCGATGCGGGTGAAACGCATACGCGATACCGGTCGTCAAGTAGTCGTCCGCGGTCGCCGATCGCAGTCGGGGCACGTCGTAGTAGATCTGCCCAGGATCGCAGCCCGCCTCCTCCATCAGCTGCGGGATCAGCTCCTTGCACCGTGGATGGTGAATGAAGCGCGGCTTGAGCTCGGAGAGGATGGCTGCGAAGTCGTCAACTGGCAGCTCGTGTTGGGCTTGCCGCGGATCGTGCGGGGCGAACGCCTCCTCGAGCATCGTGCGCGCGAGCTCGGCGAGACCTGCGGAACCCGGTGTGGCGAGGACGACGAAGAGATCGCCGCGATAGAGCGCCGCACGTCGCTCGTCGTCCGTCATGTGCGAGTCGACCTGAACGTTCGCCATCTTCCTCCCCTTTCGTTGCACAGGTGCCCCTACCGATTTCTATGAACTCGATGAGGCGTGTCAAGTCCGAAGCCTTCCGATACCAGCCGCTTTGACCGAACCCTAGACAGACGCCGTCCGTGAGTACAGTGGGAAGCGGAGGGTTCGGCCGACGTCATGCCAAGCGAGGAGCCATGGAAGCAGTGAGGCCCAAGGTCGACCTGGACCGCTCACAAGCGGTCAACGCACGCCTCCACGCGCTCGTGCCAGGCGGGGCGCACACGTACGCGAAGGGCGACGACCAGTTCCCTGAGGGTCTCAACCCCGTGATGTCGCACGGGGCCGGCTGTCACTCGTGGGACATCGACGGCAACGAGTACATCGAATACGGGATGGGCCTCCGTGCCGTCACGCTCGGGCATGCATACCCGCCTGTGGTCGAGGCCGTGGGCGAGTCGCTGGGGCGTGGGAACAATTTTGTGCGACCGTCGAGCCTCGAGCTCGAGGCGGCCGAATCGTTCATGCGACTTGTGACGCGGGCGGAGATGGTGAAGTTCACCAAGGACGGATCAACCGCGAACACGGCGGCCGTGAAGCTGGCTCGTGCCTACACCGGAAGAGCCCGAGTTGCCCTGTGCATCGATCAGCCGTTCTTCTCGTACGACGACTGGGCGATGGTCGTGCGGGGGACCAGCAGGGGAATCCCACCCGGCACCGCGGAGTTGACGCTGATGTTCCGGTACAACGACCTGGGCTCGGTCAGAGAGCTCCTCGAGCGTCACCCTGGCGAGATCGCCTGCTTCGTGCTCGAGCTCGAACGTGACGTTCCACCGGAGGACGACTTCCTACGCGGTCTTCAGCGTCTTGCGAGGGAGGACGGGGCGCTCGTGGTCGCGGACGAGAACGTCACGGGCTTTCGGTGGAGCAACGGTGGAGCGCAGGAGGTCCACGGATTGACGCCCGACCTCTCGACATGGGGCAAGGGCATCGCCAACGGTTTCGCGCTGTCGGCGCTCGCCGGAAGACGGGAGCTGATGAAGCTCGGCGGGATCATCGGATCGGACGAGCGGGTTTTTCTCCTCTCGACGACCCACGGCGCCGAGCACACCGGCCTCGCCGCCGCGGTCGCGACCATGCGCGTCTACGAGGACGAGGATGTCGTCGAGACCATGGCGGCGAGGGGGGAGCGCCTCCGGACCGGGCTTCGCGACGTCGCCCGCCGGCACGGCGTCGAGCAGCATTTTGTGATCGGCGGTCATCCGGCGTGCCTGCTCTACGAGACGCGGGACGCCGACGGGCTGCGGAGTCAGGCATTTCGCACGCTGTTCCTCCAGGAGACGATCGAGCGAGGGCTTCTCGTGCCGTCGTTCGTCGTGAGCTACTCCCATACGGAGGCGGACCTCGATCGGACGATCGAGATCGTCGACGAGGCGCTCCGTATCTACGCGTCGGCTCTCGAGGGAGACATCGCACATTTTCTGCGCGGGCGCCCCGTGAAGCCGGTCGATCGCCGGTTCAACTGACCGGGATCGCCGTGTCCAACGCGTCGAGCGACTCGACGACGACGTCGGCAGAAGCGAGAACGTCCGCCGACGGCGGGTAGTGCCGGTTCGGGTAGGCGATCACGCGCATCCCGGCCGCGCTCGCCGCGCGGATGCCGCTCGCGGAGTCCTCGATCGCAACGCAACGCGCGGGCTCGACCGCCAGCCGCCTCGCGGCCTCGAGGTAGACGTC
>DASSBI010000184.1:0-4243 GCA_035698965.1 Gaiella sp.
GTCCGCATGACGCATCTCATCGACGAGCTCGCGCCGCCCGACGGAGACGACGATGCAGCCGACTGACACGAGCGCCGTCGTCGAGGCTCTGCGCGAGAACGACCGCTTCATGGTCACCTCGCACGACAACCCGGACGGGGATGCGCTCGGGTCGCTGCTCGCGACCCATCTCGCGCTCGAGGCGCTCGGGAAGGACTCCGTGATGGTGCTCGGCGGGGTCGCGCCGCTGCCGGGCGAGTACGCGTTCCTCGAGCTCGACGCGCGGGGGCTCCTGCGGTCGGCGCCGCGGGACGCCCGAGAGCGCGTGCTCGTCGCCGTCGATTGCGCGCAGGAGGGCCGGATCGTCGAGCCGACCCTGATCGAGGTGGCGCCGCTCACCGTGAACATCGACCATCACCACGACAACACGCGCTTCGGCGACGTCGACCTCGTCGTGGACGATGCGTCGTCCACAGCGGAGGTGCTCGCGGACGTCTTCGCCGCGCTCGGGACCGACCTGACACCGGCGCTCGCCGAGGCGCTCTACACCGCGGTCGTGACCGACACGGGCCGTTTCCAGTACTCCAACACGACGCCGAAGGCTCTCCGCCTCGCCGCCGAGCTCGTCGAGGCGGGTGCCGACCCGGGCAAGGTGTTCGTCGAGGTGTACGAGTCGACGCCGTTCCCGAAGCTGAAGCTGCTCGCCCGCGCTCTGGAGCGGGCGACGGAGCTCGCAGACGGGCGGATCGTCGTCTCCGAGCTCCGCCGCGAGGACTTCGAGGCGGCCGGTGCGGAGGAGCCGTACTCGGAGGGAGTCATCGACCATCTGCGCGCGGTCGACGGCGCCGAGCTCGTCGCGCTCGTTCGCGAGCTCCCAGAGGGCGCCACCTCCGCCCGCAAGGGCTCGCTCCGGTCCCAGCCGGACGGCGTCGACGTGTCGGCGATCGCCCGGAGCTTCGGCGGAGGGGGGCACAAGCGTGCCGCGGGCTTCTCGACCGATCTGGCGATGGACGAGATCACGCGCCGGATCGTCGACGCCTTTCAGAGCGCGAACGGCGACAGCTCCGGCTGATGGCGATCCCGAAGGCGCTCGAACCGACGGGCGTCGTCCTCGTCGACAAGCCGGCCGGCCCGTCGTCGTTCCACATCGTTGCCCGCATCCGGGGACGGACCGGGGCAAAGACGGGCCATGCGGGGACTCTCGACCCCTTCGCAACGGGGCTTCTGGTGCTGCTCTCGGGTCGCGCGACGAGCCTCCAGGACCGGTTCATGAAGCTCGACAAGCGCTACGTGACCGACATCGACCTGCGCGCGCGCACGACGACCGGCGACCCGGAGGGAGACGTCCTCGAGGAGCACGAGCCGCCCTCGCGCGACGAGCTCGAGTCCTCCCTCGCGGGCCTCCGAGGCGAGGTCGCGCTGCCGATTCCCGCCGCGTCGGCGGTGAAGATCGGCGGCGAGCGCGCGTACCGGCTGCACCGCCAGGGTGTCGTTGTCGAGATGCCGACGCGGGTCATGCGGATCCACGAGCTCGAGCTGATCTCGTACGAGGCCGGCATCGTCACGCTCGACCTTCTGGTGGGATCGGGGACGTACGTCCGGTCGATCGCCGATGCGCTCGGCGGCCATTGCGCCACGCTCAGGCGGACGGAGATCGGCCCGTTCCGCGTCGAGGAGAGCGACGAGGAGCGCGTCGTGCCGTTGGAGGATGCGCTCCCGAGGCTGGCGACGGCGTGAGAATCGCGCACGCGCCGTCCCAGCTCGAGCGCCGGCCGCGCGCCGTCGCGATCGGCACCTTCGACGGCGTGCACCGCGGACATCGCTCGGTGCTGCGGGCGGCGATCGACTCCGGCCTCGAGCCGACGGTGATCACGCTCGACCCGCACCCGCGCATCGTGCTCGGCAATCGCGTCGACCTCATCTCGACGCTCGAGCGACGCCTGCAGCTCCTCGCGGATGCGGGTGTGGCGGACGCGCTCGTCGCCGCGTTCACCCCGGAGTTCATGCGGCTCTCGCCAGACGAGTTCATCGCGACGTACCTGACGTCGATCGGTGCGGAGGCGGTCGCGGTAGGGGAGGACTTCCGCTTCGGTCACAGGCGCTCCGGATCGCTCGAGACGCTCGTTGCGGCCGGGCTCGAGCTCTTGCCGGTGACCGAGGTCGAGGGCGTCTCCTCGACCGCGATCCGCGATGCCGTTCGCGACGGGGACCTGGCCCACGCAGCGGCGATGCTGGGGCGGCCGTTCGAGCTCGACGGCACGGTCGTGGCAGGAGACCAACGCGGCGGAACCCTCGGCTACCCGACGGCGAACATCGCGATGGATCCGCAGCTTCTCTGCCCGCGCTACGGGATCTATGCCGGTGAGGCGCTGGCGCACCGTGCAGCGGTCTCGATCGGCACGAACCCGCACTACGGCGGCACGGAGCGGCGGATCGAGCCGTACCTCCTCGACTTCGACGGCGACCTCTACGGGAAGCGGCTCGTCGTCGAGCTCTGGACACGCCTCCGCGACGAGGAGGTCTTCGAGAGTGAAGAGGCACTCGTCGCCCAGATCGCCCGCGACGTCGACGCGACGCGCGCCGCCGTGCGGCCGGGTTGAGCGCGCCGGCTCAGCCCGGACGCCGGCCGAGAAACACGACCTGGGACATCTCGTCGTCATCGGCCCCAGCGCGGTCGACGGACGGCTCGAAGCCGGCCTGCTCGACGAGGTAGAGCCAGGTGTGCTCGGGGAACAGCCCCTCGACGTGGTGGTCGTGCACGATCCGGGTCTCCTGGCCCGACTCCCGCACGACGACCGCGTAGTCGACCTCGTACGTCGTGTCCGACGGATCCGGGTCGACCGACCACTCGAGGTACCGCAGCGAGCGCCCGTCCGCGCCGTCGTGGCCGCCGTGCGAGGTGCCCGGTGCGAACGTCTCGCGCGTGAAGTCGGGCACGAAGAGCGCGACACCGCCGGGCCGCGTGTGCGCGAACGCCGTGCCGATGCAGTCTGCGAGGTCGCTCTCGTTCGTCATGTATGCAATCGCGTCGTGGACGAACACGGCGTCGAACGTCCGGCCGAGACGAAGCGTCCTCATGTCGCCGAGCACGTGCTCGCACTCGGGGTTCAGCTCCCTGCTCAGCGTCAGCATCTGCGGCGAGAGGTCGGACAGCGTGCACG
Organism: Gaiella sp.; assembly: GCA_035698965.1. Lineage (GTDB taxonomy): Bacteria > Actinomycetota > Thermoleophilia > Gaiellales > Gaiellaceae > Gaiella. Next base: position 3,141 of record DASSBI010000184.1, read on the forward strand.
TGAGGGTCCGCTTCAGGTGCGATGCATTGTTGCCGCCCCCGGACCCCAGCTCGAGCAGTGTGGCGGCGTCCGGCACGGAGCCGTGGATCAGAGCCCGGTACCGCTCGGCCTCGGTCGCGTAGTCCTCCGGCGCCGTCAGGAGGTGGAACCAGGGCGCGAGATCGCCGTAGAGGCGCACGCCCGGATTATCCCGGTCGCTCGAACACGACGAGCGCGGCATCCTCGACGAGCGGGACCGAGCGCGGGTAGCGGGCGACATACGCCGCGCGCGCCTCCTCGCGCAGCGAGCCTTCGGCAAGCGTTCCGACGACGGCGTGTCGAAACCCGCGATGGAGGACGACGGCCCGCCGAGGCTCGACGAACGCTCTCCACCACCGCTTGCCGGCCGGCCCGACCGCGAGCGCGACGAGCCGCCCGGTCTCCGTCTCCGCGTACCGCAGCGGGATCGCGAACGTCCGACCTGTCTTCCGCCCCTGGTACTCGAGGATGATCAGCCTGCCGCTCAACAACCTGTGGGCCGGCGAGCGCAGGATGCCCATGACGAGCGGGTTTCCGAGGCGCAGCAACCGAAGCGGCGGTCGAGTCGGCATGCGATGACAGGTACCATGCCCGGCAGACCGCGATCGCGGCCGCCCGTGTCCTTCCTTCACGGCGTGCGGGGATCTCGGAGACGTATTCACGAGAGGAGACACATGGCTCTCACCAAGGAAGCCAAGCAGGAGCTGATCGAGCAACACGGTCAGAACGCCCAGGACACCGGCTCGACCGAGGTCCAGGTCGCGATGCTCACGCGGAGGATCAACGAGCTCACCGAGCACCTCCGGACGCATCCGAAGGACCACTACTCGAGGCGCGGCCTCCTGAAGCTGGTCGGCCGGCGGCGGCGGTTCCTCGACTACCTGCAGCGCAAGGACCTCGAGGGCTATCGGGCCCTCATCAAGGAGCTCGGTCTCCGCCGTTAGGGCGCGGAGCGAGCCGAGACGGAGACGGAAGGTGGGCGTTTGATCGAGCGTCGCGCGGCAGGCGCCGCGGCGTTGGCTCAAACCTCCACCTTCCGCCGAAGCGGAAGAGTGGAAGGAAAGAACACGGTATGAGCACCATCA
>DASSBI010000185.1:0-2431 GCA_035698965.1 Gaiella sp.
CCGCGCCGACCTGCGCGACGACCGCGGCGAGCTCACCGATCTCGAGGCGCAGGGCGCGACGCCCGGCGTCCTGCGCCGCGTCGTCGCCGCGCGCGCCGCGCTCGTCGGTGTCGTCGGGGCCGGCGTCGGTGCGCTGGCCGGCATCGCGCTCGCGTATCTCGTGACGCGGGTCGTGTCCGTCACCGCCAGGGCGGACGCTCCCGAGCCGCCGTTGGCGACGACAGTCGACCCTCTGACGCTCGCGCTCGGCACCGCCGCGTTCGCCGCGGCTGCCGTCGCGCTCGTCGTGTGGACGACCCGCCGGGCCTTCGCCGACCCGCGCGGCCCGGGCCGGATCGGAGGCGAGGGATGAGCCGAGCAAGCGGGCCGCCAGGGCACCGAACGTGCCAGGCACGTAGCCACGCCGCCAACCGACATGGCTGCGAAGGACGGGATGCATATGTGTCAAGTCGTCGAGAAACGACAGGTATTCGTGCCAGGCACGTAGCCACGTCCGAACGGGACATGGGCGGAGAGGACACGTGAGCGCGCTCGTCGATCTGCGCGACGTGTTCGTCGTCCATCCTTCCGAGGACGGCGGCGTTGCCGCACTCCGTGGGCTGACGCTGGGCGTCGAGCGGGGGGAAATCTGCGTCGTACTCGGCCCGAGCGGTGCGGGCAAGTCGACGCTCGTCCGCGTCGTCGCCGGTCTCGAGCGCCCGTCGGCGGGGCTCGCGCTGGTGGACGGGCTGGACGTGGGCGCTGCGTCGGCGTCCGCCGTCTCACGCCACCGCGCGCGCGTCGTCGGGTACGCCGACCAGCACTACTGGCGCGCGCTCTCCGGCGACCTGACCGCGCAGGAGCTCGTCGGTCTCCCGCTCGGGCTCCGCGGCGTGGACACGCCCGACAGGGATCGTCGCGCCCGCGAGCTGCTCGAGCGCGTCGGCCTGCTCGATCGGGCGACGGCCCGCCCGGGGGAGCTCTCCGGCGGCGAGCAGCAGCGCATCGCGCTCTGCGCAGCGGTCGCGCACTCCCCCGCGCTCCTCGTGGCGGATGAGCCGACCGGCGAGCTCGACGAGCTGACGGCCGCCGGCGTGCTCGATCTGCTCGCCGACCTCGCACGCGACGAGGGCGCCGCAGCGCTCGTGGTGAGCCACGACCCCAGGTCCGCGGCGATCGCCGACCGCGTCGTGCACGTCCGCGACGGCCGGATCGGCGAGGAGCGCCTTGCCGAGGGCGACACGGTGGTGATCGGCCGCGGCGGCTGGCTGCGCGTGCCGGAGGAGACCCTGCGGGCTGCCGGGATCGGGGAGCGCGCCGCCGTCCGGCTCGGCCGCGGCGTCGTCGAGCTCCACCCGGTAGGCGGGGTCGAGGCCGAGCCCGACTCGCGCGACGCCCCTCCGACCGCCTCCGGATCGCTCGTCGAGGCGCGCGGAGTGACGCGGCGGTTCGGCCTCGAGGTCGCGCTCGAGCGCGTCGACGCGAGCTTCCCGCCGGGAATGCTCACGGTCGTGACGGGCCCGTCCGGCTCGGGCAAGTCGACGCTCCTCGCGCTGCTCGCCGGGCTCGACACGCCGGACGAAGGGGAGGTGCTCGTCGGCGGGGTCGTCCTCTCCCGGCTCGACCGTGACGCGCGCGCGGCATTCCGGCGCGAGCACATCGGCGTCGTCGGCCAAACGCCCGGCCTGTCCGGCGTGCTGACCGCGCGCGAGAACGTCGAGCTCGTCCTCGGGCTGCGGGGCATCGACGGCGTCGAGGCGCACGAGCGGGCGATGGACGCGCTCGCGATCGTCGGGCTCGCCGACCATGCCGCGCGTGCGGTCGACAGGCTCTCGGCGGGGGAGCGCGAGCGGGTGGCGCTTGCAAGGGCGATCGCCGCCGGCCCGGGGGTCCTCGTCGCCGACGAGCCGACGGCGCGGCTCGACAGCGCGACGACGATCGCGATCGGCGGCCTGCTCGCAGACCTTGCCCGAGAACACGGGACGACCGTCATCTGCGCGACGCACGACCCGCTGCTCGTGACGCTCGCGGGCGCCGAGGTGGCGCTCCATCGGGCGCCGGTACGATCGGCCTGATGGTGAGTGCGACCGACACGTTCCAGGTCTCCGGCGTGCGGTGCGAGCGCTGCGTGATGCGCCTCGCGACCGCGCTCGAGGGACAGCCCGGGCTCGTGGCGGCGCACGCGAACCTGATGGGCGAGGTAACGCTCTCCTGGGACGACGCGGTCACGTCCCGCGCCACGCTCGCAGGCGTGCTCGCCGGCGCCGGCTTCCACGAGCGCCCTACCGTCCAATAGAGACACGGCGGGAATAGGCGACCGGTCGGCGCCGTTCACCTTCCCGTAACGACGTTGATACCGTAGCCCCGTGGGCGAGCCGGACACGGCCGAGCCGGACGAGGCGCGCCGGATCGCGACAGAGGCGCGCGATCGGGTCCGCTTCGAGGAAGAGGC
>DASSBI010000186.1:0-5273 GCA_035698965.1 Gaiella sp.
CCTCGAGCCTACGGTTCGGCTCGGCGAACGACCGGGCGAGCGCGACGCGGGTCTCAGCACGCATGGGCTCGTAGTCACGGTCGAAGACGCGCGGGTACTCCTCGAGCTCGTGCGGGGCGGCGCCGAGGAACGCGAGGATCGACGCGTACGTCTCGGCGGGCCTCTCCCCCAGCTCCTCGGTCGCGACGACGAGCAGCTGCTCGCGCGGGTACACGTCGAGCCACCGTTCGAGCTGCTCCGCGTACCGCCCGCGCGCCGCGTAGGTGTGGTCCCACCATGCGCGGCTGAACGCACGCGGATCTGCGGCCAGCCGCTCCGCCTCGCCGCGTGTCCGTTCCTCCTCGGCGGCGAGCGCGTCCTCGAACGAGAGCGGCTCGCGGCCGAGCGCGACCTCGTGCTGGTACTGCGAGTAGGCGCGATCGACCGGGTTGCGCACGAGCGCGATCAGCTTTGCGTTCGGGACGAGCGAGCGGGCGCGCTCGGGCGCGCGCGGGTGGAACAGGTAGCTCGGGCTTGCCTCGCCCACGAGCCGCTTTCCTGCCCGAAGGGGGAACTGACCCCGGTACCAGGCCTCGCCGCGCCACCAGTGGCGGTCGAAGAAGCTGACCTCCTTCCAGGAAGGCCCGGTGATGCCGGGGTGCCAGCGGAGGTAGGCGTACAGCGCGGTCGTCCCGGCCTTCTGGGCTCCGATCACGAGGAAGTCGGGGAGCGGCCGCCAGCGCGAGGTTGCTCTGCCGTAGGTCCAGATCGCGTTCCGGACGACCTTGCGAACCGGCTCGGGGACGCGCGGAATCGACTCGGCGGGCAGGCGGCGCACCGGGAAACCGTAGTGGACTGCGACCTCGCCGACGGGCGATCTGAGACGATCCAGGAACGAAGACGAGGAAGGGGAAGGCATTGGCCGAGGACACGCTCACCGTCACCGACAACCGCACCGGGCGCGCGTACACGCTGCCGATCACCGACGGGACGATCCATGCGACCGACCTTCGGCAGGTGAGTGCCGAGGAGGGCGACGGCGGGCTCATGTCGTACGACCCCGCGTACCTCAACACGGCCTCTTGCCGGAGCGCGATCACGTTCATCGACGGCGACCGCGGGATCCTCCGCTATCGCGGCTACCCGATCGAGCAGCTCGCGGAAGACGCGACGTTCCTCGAGACCGCGTACCTGCTCCTCGAGGGCGAGCTCCCCACGGCCACCCAACTCCAGGCCTTCGAGGACGAGGTGCGCTACCACACGTATGTCCACGTGAACGTCCAGAAGTTCCTCGAGGGCTTCCGGTACGACGCGCACCCGATGGGCATGCTGCTCGGCGCGGTCGGCGCTCTCTCGACCTTCTACCCCGACGCGAAGGAGATCGGCGACGTCGAGAATCGGCATCTCCAGCGTGTCCGGCTCGTCGCGAAGATGCCGACGATCGCGGCATTCGCCTTCCGCCACTCGCGCGGGCTGCCGTACGTGCTGCCGCGGAACGACCTGGACTACATCGGCAACTTCGTCAACATGACGTTCGAGATCGGCGGACGCCACGAGCCGAACCCCGTGCTGCAGCGGTCGCTCGAGATCCTCCTCATCCTGCACGCCGACCACGAGCAGAACTGCTCGACGAGCGCCGTCCGCAGCGTCGGTTCGTCGCAGGTCGACCCGTTCTCGGCGGTCTCCGCCGGCATCGCCGCGCTCTACGGGCCGCTCCACGGCGGGGCGAACGAGGCCGTCCTGCGGATGCTGGACGAGATCGGCGACACGAAGAACATCCCCGCCTTCATCGAGCAGGTGAAGGCCGGGCACGGCCGGCTGATGGGCTTCGGCCATCGCGTCTACAAGAGCTACGACCCACGCGCGAAGCTGATCAAGCGCGTCGCGGACGACGTCTTCGAGCAGACGGGTCTCAATCCGAAGCTCGAGATCGCGCTCGAGCTCGAACGGATCGCGCTCGAGGACGAGTACTTCGTCTCCCGGAAGCTGTACCCGAACGTGGACTTCTACTCGGGGCTGATCTACCAGGCAATGGGGTACCCGACGGACTACTTCACCGTGCTGTTCGCGCTCGGCCGCCTGCCCGGCTGGATCTCGCAGTGGGAAGAGCACCTCTCCGACCCCGAGCAGAAGATCTCGCGCCCGCGCCAGATCTACACCGGCGAAGGCGAGCGGCCGTACGTGCCGAGGGCGCGGCGCGGCTGAGATCCCCGGCGCGCGCGCCGAGCTTCGGTAGTTCTCCACACCAGACGATCAGCGGACGCGCCGATGGCGCAGCCGCCGCCGCACGGGACGCTCCGGGAGAGAACAGGCCCGGAAGGAGCGGCGATGAGCACGAGCGCGATCGTCGAGGCCCGGTCGATTGTGAAGACCTACGACACGGGCGCGGTCCGTGTCGACGCGCTGCGCGGCGTCGACCTGACGCTGGAGCGCGGCGAGATGGCGGCGATCATGGGGCCGAGCGGCTGCGGCAAGACGACGCTGCTCAACTGCCTCTCCGGCCTGGACGCCGTCGACGCGGGAGAGGTGGTCATCGAGGGGACGTCCCTCGGCACGATGTCCGACCGCGAGCGCACCGACTATCGGGCTCGGCACATGGGGTTCGTCTTCCAGTTCTACAACCTCATGCCGGTCCTGACCGCCGTCGAGAACGTGGAGCTGCCGCTCCTCCTCGCGCGCGTCGGCGCGAAGCCGGCCAGACAGAAGGCGCTCGACGCGCTCGAGCTCGTCGGGATCGCCGACCGGGCCGGGCATGTCCCGGACGCGCTTTCGGGCGGCGAGCGCCAGCGGGTCACGATCGCCCGGTCGCTCGTCAACGACCCCGCGATCGTCTGGGCAGACGAGCCGACCGGCGACCTCGACTCCGAGAACGCGCAGGAGATCGTCGCGCTGATGCGCCGGCTGAACGTCGAGCGGGGGCTCAGCTTCCTCATCGTCACCCACGACATCGCCGTGGGGCGCAAGACCGACCGGATCATCCGCATGCTCGACGGCGTCGTCGTCGAGGAGCAACAGCTGGAGGTGCCGCATGTACTCGCGGGTCACGCTGCTTGACGTCGACACGATCCGCACGGACGTCGACGACGTGCTCGAGCAGTTCAAGGACGACGTCATGCCGAGGGTTCGGGAGGTCCCGGGCTACGAGGGGGTCGTCGTGATGCTCACTCCGGACGGGAAGGGCATGATCGTGAGCTTCTGGGAGAGCGAGGAGGCAGCCGAGGCGAGCGCCGGCCTCGCCGCCTCGCTGGTCGAGGAGTTCGTCACGATCTACCGGTCGCCGGCCGGCCGTGAGCACTACCGGGTTGCGTACGTCGAGCTGCCGAAGGTCCCGGTCGAGGCGTGAACGAGCTCTTCGGGATCCCGCTCGACACCCTGCTCGTCGTTCTCGCGATCGGGCTGGGTGTCGCATTCGGGATCCTTGCGCTGCTGGCGATCCGCGATCCCGTGCTCTTCCGGCTCGGTGTGCGCAACTTCGGCCGCCGCCGCGCGCGGACAGGGCTCATCGTGCTCGGCCTGATGCTGGGCACGACGATCGTCGCGGCGGCACTCGTCACCGGCGACACGATGAGCCACACGATCCGCACCACCGCGACGTCCGCGCTCGGCGAGTCGGACGAGGTGGTCACGGCGAAAGGCGCCGTGGACGACATCCCCGGGGACCTCGGCGACGCGAGCGGCGTCAGGTGGTTCTCGCAGACGGTTGCCGGCGAGCTCCGGTCGACGCTTCGGCCGAAGCTCACCGACGGTGTCCTGAACGTCGTCGTCGACAACACGGCGATGTCGAACCCGCGGACCGGAAAAGGCGAGCCGAGCGCGATGCTCTTCGGCGCGGATCCGTCGCAGATGGAAGGGTTCTCGCCGATCGTCGGCTCCGGCGGCAAGGAGGTTTCGCTCGCCGACCTTCCCTCCGGCGAGGCCTACCTCAACACCGACGCGGCCGACGAGCTCAGCGCGCGGCCGGGAGACACGGTCATCGCGTATCCGGCGGGCAACCCGGCCTACCTGAAGGTCCGCGACGTGGTCGAGTTCAAGGGCGCCGCGACCGCGGACGCTGCGGTGCTCCTCCCGCTCTCGGAGGCCCAGATCCTCTACGGGCGCTTCGACGAGGTGCTCGGCGTGATGATCTCGAACCGCGGGACGGGATCGAGCGCCGTAGCGCTCTCCGACGAGGTGGCGCAGAAGCTCGGGCCGACCCTCCGGGCCCACCAGCTCGAGATCAAGACGATCAAGCAGGACGCGATCGAGGCGGCCGACGAGGCGGGAAGCGCGTTCATGGCGTTCTTCACGACCTTCGGCTCGTTCTCGATCGCGGCCGGGATCCTCCTCATCTTCCTCATCTTCGTGATGCTCGCCGCCGAGCGCCGCGGCGAGCTCGGCATCGCCCGCGCGATCGGGACGAGGCGCGGGCACCTCACCGAGATGTTCACCTTCGAGGGCGCCGTGTACGACCTCGTCGCCGCCGCCGTGGGCGCGATCCTCGGGGCGATCGTCGCCTACGGGATGGTGCTCCTGATGGCGCGGGCATTCGGCGCGGAGGACGAGGACGCAGGCCTCCAGATCCAGTACGCGTTCACGTGGCAGAGTCTCATGATCGCCTTCGCGCTCGGCGTGCTGCTCACCCTGGTGGTCGTAGCGTTCTCCGCCTGGCGGGTGAGCACGATGACCATCGCGACGGCGATCAGGAACCTGCCGGATCCGCCGGTCGTGCGCCGGCGCCGCAGGGTCCTGCTCGGCGGCGTCGGTCTCGCGTTCGGCGCTTTGCTCATGGTCACGGCCGGGAATGCGGCGACGCCCCTGATGCTCGGAGTGTCCCTCATCGTCGTCAGCCTCGTGCCGTTCGCGCGCCTCGTCGGCATTCCCGACCGGATCGCCTACACCGTTGCGGGCGTCTCCATCGTCGTCCTGCTGATGCTCCCGTGGAGCATGTGGGAGTCCGTCTTCGGGCAGCTCTCGATGGACTTCTCGACGTGGATCGTCTCGGGGCTGATGATCGTGATCGGCGCCGTCTGGGTAATCGTCTACAACGCCGACCTGTTCCTCGGTGGGGCGATGGCGGTCTTCGGCCGCATCAAGGCGCTCGCGCCGGTGCTCCGGATGTCGATGGCCTACCCGCTCCGAAGCCGCTTCCGCACTGGCACGACGCTTGCGATGTTCACGCTCGTCGTCTTCACGCTGGTCACGGGCTCGACGTCCACCGGATCCTTCCAGGCCGCCTTCAACAACGCCGACACCTTCGGCGGCGGCTTCGACATCCGAGCCGGAATGGGCGCGCGCGCTTCGATCCCCGACATGAG
>DASSBI010000187.1:0-3098 GCA_035698965.1 Gaiella sp.
GTCGCGCAGCAGGAATCGGATCCCCGCGAGGACCCCCCGGCCGTCGTCGGACTGCGGACGCGGGGGCCGCGTCGGCACGAGGAAGAAGAGCAGCGCGAACGCGATCAGGAACGTCGCAGCGTCGACGTAGAGCACGACCGGGGCGTCGAACACCGCGATCAGGAGCCCCGCCGCGGCAGGCCCGAGGAGCGACGTGGCCCGCGTCGCGCCCTCGACGATGGCATTCGCCTGCGCGACCACGTGCTCGTCGTCGCCAACGAGCTCCGGCAGGATCAGCCGCTGCGACGCGAAGTACGGCGCGAGGAAGGTGCCGATACACGCGACGATCGCGAGCAGCAGGGGAAAGCTCAACGCGCCGAGCTCGTGGAGGAGCGGGATCGAAGCGAGCAGGGGAGCGCGGATCAGATCGGAGACGAGCATCGTCCGCCGGGCGCCGTACCGCGCGATCACCGAGCCGGAGGGGATCCCGAGGATCGCGATCGGAAGGAGCTCGACCGCGAGGACGACGCCCATCCTCGTCGCCGAGCCGGTGGTCTGGAGGACGAACCAGGGCAGCGCGAGGAAGGTCATCTGCGACCCGAGCGACGAGATGACCTCGGCGGAGACGAGGGCGAAGATCGGGCGCTGGCGGAGCGGGCTCCTCGCGTGCGTCAGAGCAGCCACGCACCGTCCTGCTGGACGACCTCGCCGTCGAGTTCGATTCGCGTGCCGGGCATCCGCAGGTCCTTCACGATGTCCCAGTGGATGCGGGACTCGTTCGTCCCGCCGATGTCCGGCATGCCGTTGCCCAATGCGAGGTGCACCGTCCCGTCGATCTTCTCGTCGAACAGCGTGTTCCTCATGTACCGGGTGATGCCCGGGTTGCAGCCGATGCCGAGCTCGCCGAGGCGCCGCGCGCCGGCGTCGGAGTCGAGCATCTCCACGAGGTAGGCCTCGTTCGTCTCCGCCGACGCGTCGACAACGGCTCCGGCCTCGAAGCGCAGGCGGATCCCGTTGACCTCGCGGCCGGCGTACACGGCCGGGAACTCCGTGAAGGCGATGACGCCCTCGGCGGAGTCCTCGACGGGGCAGCCGAAGAACTCGCCGCCGGGGATGTTCGCTCCTCCGGCGTCGACCTTCATCGAGCGCCCGGCGATCGACAGCCGGAGGTCCGTCCCGTCGGCGACGATCCGCACCTCGTCCGCGGCGTCGAAGCGATCGGCGAAGCGCTGCATCCGCTCGCGCTCCGCGTCCCAGTCCTGGAGACAGGCGGTGTAGAGGAAGTCGGCGAACTCCTCGGTCGAGAGGCCCGCCTCCTGAGCGAGCGCCGGTGTTGGATACTGGCAGCCCACCCACGGGAGCTCGTGGCGGAAAATCCGCTCCATCGCGGGGCGGTACGCGCCCTGGAACGCCGCCATGCGTTCGGCGGAGATGTCCGACGCGTCGCGGGTGTTCTCCGGCGCCTCGACGACGATCAGCGCGTCGCAGTTCTCCAGGACGTGGACCTCGATCGGGGCCGGTGCGGCGAGGCGCTCGAGCGTCGCATGGCGGAGCCACGTGCGCGACGCGAAGTTGCCGCCGAGGGCGACGCGCACCAGCGCGTACGCATCGCGTTCGGCGATGAGCTTGACGATCTCCTCCAGGAGCGGGCGCCCCGGCATCCCTCCCATGACGAGCACCTGCCAGCCGGGCTGCACGCCCACGCACGTGTCGACGAGGAGCTCGGCGAGTTGACGGTCTCTGGCATCAGACATGGCGGGGAATATAAGACGTACGTACTGTTTTGTAAAGTACGGCGCGTGCCGAAGCTCAGCGACACCGAGAAGGAGGCACGGAGGCGCCGCGTCCTCGAGGGCGCGCGCCGCTGCTTCGCGCGCTACGGCTACGACGGCGCGACCGTCGTCCGACTCGAGCGGGAGATCGGCCTTTCCCGGGGCGCGATCTTCAACTGGTTCCCCTCCAAGCAGGAGCTCTTCCTCGCCCTCGCCGCCGAGGACAACACGCGCCTGCTCGAGCTCTTCGCCGAGGAAGGATTCGACGCGCTGCTCGAGGCGGTGACGGAGGACGAGCCGGACTGGCTCGCCGTCTACCTCGAGTTCGGCCGGCTCCTGAAGGCGGACGCCGACCTGCGGGAGCGCTGGCTCGCCATCGCCCCGCCCGAGGCGCGCGAGCGGAGCCGCGCGCGGATCGAAACCGGCCAGGCGACGGGCGAGCTGCGCACCGACATCACGGCCGACGAGCTCGGCCAGTTCCTCGGCGTGATCATCGACGGGATCGTCTCGCAGCGTGCGCTCGGCTTCGAGCCGCCGGCGAGCGACCTCGTGCGGCGCCTCGTGGGGGACGCGATCGGGGCAGAGGAAAGCCGGGTCGCAGGCCGAGGTGTCCGACTGAGGTCGGACACCGGTCAGGTGCCGGACAGCTCGTCGCCGTAGGCGTCGGCATAGACCTTCTCCGCGTCGAGCACGCGTTTCACGTACGTCCGCGTCTCCGGGAACTGGATCCCGACACCCCGGCGGCGCCAGGCGTCGACGTTTCCCTGGCCGGCGTGATACGCGGCGAGCGCCGTGGGCACGTCGTCGTCGTAGCGGTCGAGAAGGTGCCGGAGGTACCACGAGCCGTAGCGGATGTTGATCTCGGGATCGAGCAGGTCGCTCGGGACGAATCCGTTCCCGCCGGTCCGCACCGCGATCCCCTGCGCGGTGTCGGGCAGGAGCTGCATCAGGCCAACGGCCCCGGCCTGCGAGCGTGCGGACGCGTCGAACTTGCTCTCGGAGTAGATGACGGCGGCGAGCAGGGCAGGCGGCAGGTCGTAGTTCCGCGCATGCGTCTGGACGATCGCCTCGTAGCGGAGCGGGTAGCGGACGCGCTGGTACCACTCCGGCTGCGACGTCAGGATCCAGGCGGCGACCCCGGCCACCCCCGCCGCGGCGAGCAGAGCGACCAATCCGACGCGCTTCACGCCGGTGTCGACGCCTCCGCCGCGAGCTCCGCCATCACTTCGCCGACCCAGGCGTGGAGATCCTCGAACGAGCCGGTGTTGACGTAGTGGAAGTCGGCGCGGCGGACCTTCTCGCGGTCGGGAAGGAGACGGGCGTCGCGGTCGTCCTGCACGACGCGCC
>DASSBI010000188.1:0-13263 GCA_035698965.1 Gaiella sp.
CGCGTCGCGGCCGCGCCGTCGAGGCCGGGGAGCCGGTAGTCCATGACGACGACGTCGGGAGCAAGCCGACGGGCGGCGTCGGCGGCCTCGGCGCCGCTTGCTATCGCGCCCGCCACCTCGAGGCCCGGCTGCAGCCCGAGCAGGAGCTCGAGCGAGGAACGGTAGACGTCGTTGTCCTCGACGAGCAGGACCCGGATCGCCACGCGCTACTCCGCCGAGAGGAGAAGGGGGTAGTGGGGCTGGCCGCCCCACTTCACGTCCGCGTCCATCCCGCGCGCCTCGATCCGCGGCTCGATCTCCACGGCGTCGGGCGCGCCCTCGCCGCGAAGCACCTGGACGAAGGAGCGTCCGTCCTGCGAGAAGCGGTCGAGCAGCCCGTCGAGCACCGCCTCGAGCTCGGGAGAGGCTGCAAACACCCGCCCGTCCAGCAGCGCGAGGAAGTCGCCCTCCGCCGCGACGATCCCGTCGACGGTCGCGTCGCGGGAGGCCTGCACGATCTCGCCGACGGCGAGCCCCTCGATCGCGCTGCGCATCGCCTCCTCGTTGGCGTCGACGTCCGTGCCCGCGTCGAACGCAAAGGCGGCGACGATCCCCTCCGGCACGGAGCTCGTCGCGATCACGCGGACGTCCTTCGTCGACTCCGCAGCGGCGTTCTCGGCGGCGAGCCGGACGTTCGAGTTGTTCGGCAGGACGATCACATGATCGGCGTTGACGGCGGTCACGCCCTCGAGGATCTGCCCGACCGAGGGGTTCATCGTCTGTCCGCCCTCGATGACGATCTCCGCGCCCTCGCTGCGGAGGATGTCGCGGTTGCCCCCGCCCTGGGCGACTGCGACGAGCGCCACCTCGGTCGGCGGCGCCTGCGCGGCAGCGTGGAGCTGCGCGAGCCAGCGCTCGCGCTCCGAAGCCTGGCTCCTCATGTCTCCGATCTCGACGCGCGCGACGTCGACGACCCCGACCGCCCGTCCGCGGTCGAGGGCGCCCTCGGGCTCGTCGGTGTGGACATGGATCTTGGCGACCGACGCGTCACCCGTGACGAGCAGCGAGTCGCCGAGCGGCTCGAGGCTCGCATGCAGCGCGTCGAGGTCGAGTGCCTCACCCTCGACCACGAAGACCGTGCAGTAGCGGTACTCCGACTCCTCGTGGTGGATCGACTCCTCGGTGATCTCGTCCGTCACCTCCGGCACGTCGGGAAGCGGCTCGCCGGTGAGTCCATGGAGGACGCCGCGGACGAGCTCGACCAGGCCGGCGCCGCCGGCGTCGACGACGCCCGCCTCACGGAGCTTGTCGAGCATCTCGGGCGTGCGGCGAACCGCGTCGTCGCCCCGCGCGACGATCCGCGTAAGGCCTTCGACCACCGGCAGCGCGCGCACGTCCCGGAGCTCCGCCTCCTCTGCCATCTCGCGGATGACGGTCAGCATCGTCCCCTCCACGGGAAGCTTGACCGCGTGGTACGCGCTCGTGGTCCCCGCACGGAACGCCTCGGCCATCACATCGCCGTCGACTTGGTCGCCCTCGCCGAGAACGCGGGCCATGCCGCGGACGATCGTCGAGAGAATGACGCCGGAGTTGCCCTTGGCCTCCATCGTCGCGGCACGCTGGACGTCCGCCGCCAGTTGCGCCGTCGTGCCGGCGTCCGAGCGATCGAGCTCGGCGACGATCCCCTCCATGGTCTTCTGGAGGTTCGTCCCGGTATCTCCGTCGGGGACGGGATAGACGTTGAGCGCGTTGATCCGGCCACGATGCCGTTCGACGTTGTCGAGCGCAGCCGCAGCGAGCCGCCGGACGGTGGAAAGGTCGATCACTCGGCTCTCCGCGCGCTGTCCACGTGGACGTCGACCGCCTTGACGTCGAGCCCGGTGTGACGCTCGATCTCGTACGTGACGCGGGACTGCACCATCGCCGTGACCTCGGCGAGGTTGATGCCGTGATCGACGACCACGTGGAGCTCGAGCGCCAACCCGCCGTCGGCCTCGCGGACGCGGACGCCGGGGTCGTTCTTGCGCGCAAGCAGCCGCATCGCGCCGCGCCTCCGCCCCGCCTGGTCGACGACGCCGAACGACTCCTCGACCGCGCGCCCCGCGACCGCCGCGATCGCGCTCGTCGTCATCATCACGCGACCGTGCGCCGTCTCGCGCAGAAGGACCGTGCCCTTCTTCACGTGAGCGAGTCTAGTGTGGCTCCGCCGGCCGGAGGGCACGCCGGCCGGTCGCGTCAGACGGCCTTGGTGACCTTGCCGGCCTTGAGGCAGCGCGTGCAGACGTAGTCGCGGGTCGGCTTGCCGTCGAGGACGAGCCGGACGCGCTGCAGGTTCGGGTTGAAGCGCCGCTTCGTGGCGACCATCGAGTGCGACCGGTTGTTCCCGGTCGCGGGCTTCTTCCCGCAGATGGCGCAGACCCTGGACATGCGGCCGGGGATGGTAGCAGGCCGCAAGCGGCGCTACCGCGCTGCGGCAGCCCTCAGGTTCGAGAACAGATCCGCCATCTCGAGCGCCGTCCGGACCGCCTCGGCGCCCTTGTCGTAGCGTGGCTCGGCCTGGTCCGGCCGGTCGAGCGTGAGCACGCCGAACGAAACGGGGACGCCGGTCTCGATGGCGGCCAGCTGGAGCCCGGAGGCCGCCTCGCTCGCGACGTAGTCGAAGTGGGGCGTGTCGCCGCGGATGACGCAGCCGAGCGCGACGACGCAGGCGAAGCGGCGCGTCTTGGCGAGCGCCATCGCCGCGAGCGGGAGCTCGAACGCGCCGGGAACGGGCATCACGGTGATCGACCCCGCCTCGACGCCGCAGGACTCGAGCTCCTCGAGCGCGGAGTCGAGCAGGCGGCCGGTGACCTCGCCGTTGAAGCGGCTGACCACGATTCCGACCGCGCGCCTGCCGCCGCGCGGCTCGCCTTCGAGGACGGAGTAGCCGGGCGGGATCTCGAGCTCGCCCGGCGCGTGCTCCGAGCTCGTCTCGACGGGCTCGGGCGCCGCGAGCGGAGCCTCTGGGGCCAAAGTCTCCGCGGCGACCTCCGCCTCGGCGGCCGGCTCCGACGCGGGTTCTGGCTCGACGAGCGGCTCGAAGGGCTCGGGCTCGGCCGGCTCCTCGGGCGGCTCGTCCACGGACGTCGCGGGGGGCCAGCCCTCGAGCACGTTTTCGCTCGCCTGCTCGATGTCGTCCCTCTGGCTCTCGCCCGTCCCCCAGCCGCGCTCGTCACCCGGCCGCTCCAGGTCGCTCATCCGTCCGTCCTTTCTCAGGTCTCGTCGGGGCCGTAGCGCTCGCCCTGGTGGTGGGCCGGACGGCCGATCGTGTGGCCCAGCTTGTCGCGCTTCGTCTCGAGGTAGCCGCGGTTCTCGTCGTTCGGCTCGACCTCGATCGGCTCCTGCGAGACCGCCGTCAGCCCGTAGCCGGAGATCCCGGAGATCTTCCGTGGGTTGTTCGTCAGGACGCGAATCGTCGTCAGCCCCAGGTCGGCCAGGATCTGCGAGCCGATGCCGTACTCGCGCGGGTCGGCCTTGAAGCCAAGCTCGAGGTTGGCCTCGACGGTGTCGAGGCCCTGCTCCTGCAGCTCGTAGGCCCGGAGCTTGTTGAGCAGCCCGATCCCGCGGCCCTCCTGCGCGAGGTAGAGCAGCACGCCACTCCCCTCCTGCTCGATGCGCCGCAGGGCCTGGTCGAGCTGCTCGCCGCAGTCGCAGCGCCGCGAGTGGAACACGTCGCCGGTCAGGCACTCGGAGTGGACGCGAACGAGCACGTTCTCCGCGCCGTCCACGTCGCCCTTGACGAGCGCGACGTGTTGCTTGCCCGTCAGGGTCTCGCGATAGGCAACCGCCTGGAAGTCTCCGTGGGCGGTCGGGAGCTGTACCGAGACGACCCGCTCGATCAGCTTCTCCGTCCGCTTGCGGTACTCGATCAGGTCGGCGACGGTGACGAGCTTGAGGCCGTGCCGCTCACAGAACCCGACCAGGTCAGGGACGCGGGCCATCGTGCCGTCGTCGTTCATGATCTCGCAGACAACGCCCGCCGGCGCGAGCCCCGCGAGGCGGGCGAGGTCGACGGCCGCCTCGGTCTGGCCGGAGCGCTGGAGGACGCCGCCGGGGCGTGCGCGAAGCGGGAAGACGTGTCCCGGCGAGACGACGTCGTACGGCGTCGAGGTTGGATCGACGGCGACCTGGATCGTCAGCGCGCGATCGGCGGCGGAGATCCCGGTGGAGACGCCGTCGCGCGCCTCGATCGTGACCGTGAAGGCCGTGCCGAACTGCGCCTCGTTCTGGTCGGTCATCTGGCGCAGCCCCAGCTCGTCGCAGCGCTCCGGGGTCAGGCACAGGCAGATCAGCCCACGGCCGTGCATGGCCATGAAGTTGACCGCGTCGGGCGTGACGAACTGCGCGGCGATCGTGAGGTCGCCCTCGTTCTCGCGGTCCTCGTCGTCGACGACCACGACGAAGCGGCCGGCGCGGATCTCTTCGATCGCCTCCTCGATAGAGGCGAACGGGCTCGTCTCGGGCTCGGACACGGCTGTCACCGGGTCATCGTAGCCCTGGCGCCACGAGCCGCTCGACGTACTTCGCCAGCACGTCTGCCTCGAGGTTCACCGGTTGCCCCGGAGCGAGGTCGCGCAGCGTCGTCGCCTCGAGCGTGTGCGGGACGAGCGCGACGGCAAACGCGTCCTCGAGCAGCTCGGCGACCGTCAGCGAGACGCCGTCGACCGTGATCGAGCCCTTCTCGACGCAGTAGCGCAGGATCTCGGGCGGCGCCTCGACGACGACCCGCAGTCCGTCTCCCTCCGCCTCCACCGAGCCGATCGCGCCCAGGCCGTCGACGTGGCCCTGGACGTAGTGGCCGCCCAGGGGCTCGCCTGCCCGCAACGCCGGCTCGACGTTGACGTCGGCTCCCTCCGTCAGCCGTCCGAGGCTCGTCCGGCGAAGCGTCTCCGCGACCGCGTGGAAGCGCATGCGCCCGCCGTCGACGGACTCGGCCGTGAGGCAGACGCCGCCGATCGCGACCGAGTCGCCGATACCCGTCCCCGCCGCGGTCGCAGGCGCCTGGACCACGAGCGTCCGCCCCTCCGGCCCCCCTTCCACCCCGACGACGCGCCCCACCTCGCGCACGATCCCCGTGAACATGGAACGAGGCTACCGTGCCCACCCCGGTGTCCCACTTCAGTCGGACACCTTTCGGGACTGCAACCCGAGCGGCCTCTACACCTCGCGCAGACGCCAGCCGAGCAGCACGTCCTCCCCGACCCGCTCCACCTCGGGCGCACCCAGATCGAGCGGGACCGGCAAGTCGCCGAGCATCGGCGCCCCGCCGCCCGCGAGGACGGGCGCGAGGAAGACGAGCAGCCGGTCGACGAGCCCCTCTTTCACAAATGCGCTCGCGATCGTCGGCCCACCTTCGAGGAGCAGCGACTGCACCCCTTCGCCCGCGAGCGAGGCCAGCTCGTCCGCCAGGGCTCCGGCGCGCAACTCCAGCTCGGAGCCCGCAGGCAGCGGACCGCGCCCGAACGCCAGCCGGCGCGGCTGCCGGACGAACGCGACGTCGCGCGCGTCGAGCCGGGGCGCGTCGACGCGCACCGTTCCCATGCCGACGCCGACCGCGTCCACCGAGGCGCGCAGCTCGTGCACACGCCGCCGTGACTCGTCGCCCGTCACCCAGCGGCGTCCGGGCACCGTCGCACGACCGTCCACCGAGACCGCGAGCTTGAGAATCACGTGCGGCCGCCGCCGCGCGATCCAGGTCCGCCACGCCTCGTTCTGGCGCCGCGCCCGTGGCAGGTCGAGCAGCTCGCAATCGATCCCGCTCTCGCGTAGCCGCTCGAGCCCACCCTCGGCCAGAGGATTCGGGTCGAGGCACCCAGCGATGACGCGGGTGATGCCCGCCGCGACGACTCTGTCGACGCACGGGGGCGTTCGGCCATGGTGGGCGCACGGCTCCATCGTCACGTAGAGCGTCGCCCCGCGTGCGGCGTCACCCGCGGCGTCGAGGGCCACGATCTCCCCATGCCGACCGCCGGCCGGCTCGGTGACCCCCTCCCCGAGCGTCGCGCCGTCGGCCGAGACGACGACGGCCCCCACGGTCGGGTTCGGGTAGCCACGCCCGGCCGCCGCGTCGGCGAGCTCGAGCGCCCGCCCGATGCTCATTGGCCAACCTTCGGTTGGACGCTCACGCGACCGCGGCGCGCAGGCGCCGGTACGCCTCGGCCGGCTCGGTGTGACCGAAGATCGCGCTCCCCGCGACGAAGAGCGACGCCCCCGCCTCGCGGAGCGCAGCCGCATTCTCCTCCCCCACGCCGCCGTCGACCTGGATCGGGACGTCGACGAGCGTCGCCAGCTCGGCGATCCGGCCGAGCGCCTCCGGCATGAATGCCTGTCCCGAGTAGCCGGGATGGATGCTCATGCAGAGGACGATGTCGGCGGCGGCCGCGGCCGCCGCTTCGGCGGCTCGCGCGGGAGTCGTCTCGGGGTTGAAGACGACGCCGACGCCGAGCCCGTGTCCGCGCGCCTCCGCGGCGACCCCGGCCGGATCTCGCGCGACCTCGACGTGGAAGGTCACCGAGTCCGCTCCCGACGCGGCGAACTCCTCGAAGTGGTGCACCGGGTCGTCGACCATCAGGTGACAGTCGAGCACGCCGCCGGCCGCGTGGATCCCCGGCGCGATCGACCGGAGCACGACCGGCCCCATCGTCACGGGCGGGACGAAGTGCCCGTCCCCGCAGTCGAAGTGGAACAGCCTGCAGCCGGCACCGAGCAGCTCGTCGATCTGCTCGCCGAGCCGCCAGAAGTCCGCCGCGTAGAGGGACGGCTCGACCTCGGCGCCGTCCCGGATCCAGTCGCTCCACGCCACCGCGCGATCGTACTCGCGCGCGCCCGTAATCCCGGAGGCTGACGCGTCGGCCACGCCCACATTCTGCTACATTTATGTACATGAACACGATCGGCGTGGCCGAGCTTCGTCAGAACCTCAGCACGTACCTACGCCGCGTGGAGCGGGGCGAACGGCTGGTCGTCACGGATCACAACCGCCCGGTCGCGATCCTCGGCCCCGCGCCCCGCGACGGGGCGTCACTCGATCGGTTGCTCGCCGAAGGACGTGTCGCGCGGCCCGGACGGCGTCGATTGCCGGCCCCGATCGAGCTGTCCGGCGACCCCCATGCGTTGAGCCGCGCGCTCGACGAGATTCGCGGCGAAGGCTGATTGGCGCTTCTCTACCTCGACTCGTCGGCGCTCGTCAAGCTCGTCCGTGCCGAGCCGGAGAGCGCGGCATTGACGGCATTCACCAAGGATGCCGAGCTCATCTCGTGCGAGCTCGCGCTCACAGAACTGCCCCGCGCGGTGAGGCGGGCCGTGCCCGACGATCCGTCGAGGCTTCTCGAGCACGCCGGCCAGGTGCTCGACGCGGTGGCACTCCTTCCCCTCCACCGAGCACTCCTGCTCGCCGCAGGCAGCTTCACGGAGCAGGCCTTGCGCGCGCTCGACGCGATCCACCTCGCGGCAGCGATCGACGCCTCGCCCATCGACGCCTTCGTCAGCTACGACGAACGGCAGTCGGGCGCTGCACGCCTCGCCGGGTTTCGGACGGTCGCTCCCGGCCGGTAGCTCGCGAGGTTCGCAGGAATCTTCACGCAACACGCAGCCGGGCGACGAAGAAGCCGCTCGTCGAGTGCAGGTGCGGGAGCGTCTGGAGGAAAGCAGAGCGCGACCGGTGGCGGAACGCCGGCCACTCGTCCCCGAGCGTCGGGTCGATCGACACGAGCCCCTCGCCGACGACGGCGTCGACGACGGCCTCGTTCTCCTCGGCGTTGATCGTGCAGGTCGAGTAGACGACCGCCCCTCCCGGCCGAACCCGCGCGATCGCGGCGCGCAGGAGCTCGAGCTGAAGCTCTGGAAGCGGCTCGGCCCGCCAGCGGAGATCCGGCCTGGACGCGAGGACGCCGAGCCCGGAGCAGGGTGCGTCGACGAGGGCGCGGTCGAAGCCGTCAAGTTCGGGAGGAAGCTCGCGCCCGTCCGCGTGGACGACACGCACGTCCGACGCCCCGAGGAGGCGCACCGTCTTCTCCAGCCGGTCGGCGCGCGCCTCGTCGACCTCGACCGCGACGACCTGGCCGGCGAGCATGGTCGCCTTGCCGCCCGGCGCCGCACAGAGGTCGAGCGTCCGCTCGCCGGGCAACGACGCGACCGTGTGACCGACGAGCTGCGATCCGCGGCTCTGCGGCCAGACCCGACCCTCGGCGACGGCCTTCTCGTCGACCCGTTCGACGACCCACGCTCCGGGGATCACCGGATCCTCCGATCCGTCCACCGCTCCGCGAACGAGTCGCACCGCGGTCTCGGGCTCGGCGTTCTGCGTGCGCATGAGCGCCCGTGCCTCGTCCGCGCCGAGCTCGCGCCACCACGTCTCGGCGACCCAGTCGGGGTACGAGTGCCGGAGAGCGGCCTCCTCCGGCGTACCCTCGGGCAGCGACTCGCAGAGCTCCCTCGCGCCTTCGGCGAGCCTTCGCAGCACCGCGTTCGTGAAGGGCACCGCCCGCTCGAGCCGAGCCTTGCGGACGAGCTCGACCGACTCGTTGACGGCCGCGTAGCGCGGAACGCCGTCGAGGAAGGCGAGCTGGTAGCAGCCGAGCCTGAGCGCGGCGCGCACCGGTGGATCGAGTTTGCGCACGGGACGCCGTCCGAGCGTCTCGATCGCGTGGTCGAGCGTCCGCGTCCGCTGGACGGAGCCGTAGGCAAGCCGTTGCGCCAGGGCGCGGTCGCGCTCGTCGAGCCGCGCCGACTCCGACCGCAGCGCGCGATCGGCGAAGGCGCCGTCCTCGAACACGCGCTGCAGCACCGCGTACGCGGCGCGCCGCGCGGGGCTCACCTGAGACCGCGAAGCCACGCCGCGTACTCCATCCGGCGACCGCCCTCCGGCTGCACCTCGAGCGGCTCGAAGCCACCGTCGTCACCGACGCGCGCACGCCAGACGGTGACGCGCCGCCCCTCGAGCTCCGTGCGCGCGCCGATGTGCGGGCTCAGGGCGCGCACGACGCGGACGAGCTCCTCTGCAGGTCGCGTGAGATCGAGCAGACGGTCGTCCGCGCCGATCTTCTCCGCGTACGTCGGCTCGCCCTCCTGCGGCCGGAAGACCGGGGTCGGGTCGGCGAGCACGGAGTCGAGCAGGTGTGCCGCCACCTCGGCGGCGCGCTCGAAGACGTCTCCCGCATCGTCCTCCGGCCCGATCGGGAACGCCTCCCACGCGGCGACCGGGCCTGCGTCGAGCGCCTCGACGGTCTCGTGGATCGTCACGCCGGTCTCTGCGTCACCGGCCATGATCGCCCGCTCGACGGGCGCGGCGCCGCGCCAGCGCGGGAGCAGCGACGGATGGACGTTGAGCCATGTCCCCTCGGCGAGGAGCGCCGGGGGAATCAAGAGCCCGTACGCGCAGACGACGACCGTCGGCGCGCCGAGGTCGATCCCTGCGGCCGGCCGCTCGGGCTGCAGCACGGCGATGCCGAGCCCCTCGGCAACCGTCTTCGCGGGCGGCGCGGCAACGTTGCGACCGCGGCCGGCGGGTGCGTCGGGCCGCGTCAGCAGCGCCGTGACCTCGTGGCTCGCCGCGAGCCGCTCGAGGACGTCGGCGCCGAACGGCGCGGTCGCGGCGACCGCGATCCGGGCCATGCCTACGACAGGACGAGCCGGGGGCGGAGCTTGCCGAGCGCCTCGCGCCGCGCCTCGGGGTCGGTGCGATCGAGCATCAGCTTGCCGTCGAGGTGGTCGACCTCGTGCTGCACAACCCGCGCGGGGTGGCCCTCGAGCTCGAGCGCCACCGGCGACCCGTCGGCGTCCTGCGCCTCGAGCTTCACCTTCGCGGAGCGCTCGACGGGGACGCGCACCGACCCGAGCGAGAGGCAGCCCTCCGCGTCGGACTCCGTGTCCTCCCCGAGCGGCGTGATCACGGGGTTCACGAGCAGGCGGTCCTCGCCGTCGAGCGTGCAGACGAAGAAGCGGCGGAGGATCCCGACCTGGGTCGCGGCGAGCCCGACACCCTCGGCGTCGTGCATGAGGGCGATCATCCGCTCGCTCACCTTCCCGAGCTCGTCGTCGAACTCGTGGACCTCGTCGGCGCGCATCCGCAGGACGGGGTCGCCGTACTGGCGGATCTGCGAGAGCGCGATCTCCTTCCGGACGAGCCGCTCGGCCTCGGCCTGCGCCTCCTCGTCGGTCAGCTCCTCGAGCTCCTCGTCGTGCTCGTGCTCGTGGTCATGGTCGTGATCGTGTGCCACTGGGCCGAGTTTAGCCGCCGGCTGCCTCGATCACGGCCTGCGTCTGGAGCGTGCGGCTGACGAGCCTGCCGGCATGGTCCGTCACGTCCACCTGGACGACGATCGTCCTCCCTCCCACGTGAACTGCCTCCGCACGTGCCGTCACGACGCCGGAGCGCACGGCAGCGAGGAAGTTCGTCTTCGCCTCGATCGTCGCCGTGCTCGCGCCCGGCGGCAGGTTGAGGAACGCGAGCGTCGCGGCCGCCGTATCCGCGAGCGACATCAGGTAGCCGCCGTGGAGCACACCCGCCGCGGTGCAGCGCTCCGGTGCCCAGGCGCCGCGGAGAACGACCGCCTCCGGCCCGCCCTCGATCCCCTCGAAGCCGAGCTCCGCCGTGAGCGGCATCGCATCGCGAATCAGCCGGGTGAGGCTCTCGTCCACGCCGTTACTCCTACAGCGACTGCGGGTCGACGTCCACCACAGCGGTCAGCCCGTCGCGGCGCATCGTGCGCGCGGCGGCTGCGAGCAGCGCCGACGCGTGGCGCGCGACCGACCGGGGCTGCGTCGTCTTCGCGAGCAGCTGGGCGCGGTGGCGCCCGCGGAGTCGCAGCACCGGCGCAGGGCCGAGCAGGACGGCGTCGACGCCCTCGAGTCGCGTGCGCAGCTCACGGAGCGCCGCGAGCGGCGGGCCTGGCTCCGGGCCGGAGACGAGGATCGAGACCAGGTGCCGGAAGGGCGGGTAGCCGAGCAGCTCGCGCCGCTCGAGCTCGCCGGCGAGGAACCCGTCGACGTCGTGGTTGACCGCGTGACGGAGCGGCGTGGCGTCGGGCTGGAAGGTCTGCACGACCACGCGTCCCGGCGCGTCGCGCCCGCTGCGGCCCGCGAGCTGCGTGACGAGCTGGAACGTCCGCTCCTCTGCGCGGAAGTCCGGCAGCGAGAGGCCCGTGTCGGCGTCGACGACGGCCGCGAGCGCGACACCGGGCACGTGGTGGCCCTTCGCGACCATCTGCGTCCCGACGAGGACGGCCCGCTCGGCCGCGCGGAAGCGCTCGAGGACGTCCCGCGCCGCGCCGGGCCGGCTCGACACGTCCGCATCGAGGCGGAAGCGCTCGAGCTCCGGGACGTGCTTGGCGAGCTCCGCCTCGAGGCGCTGTGTCCCGGCGCCGATCCGGGCGAGCTCGACGGAGCCGCACTCCGGGCATTCGCGCGGGACGGCCTCCACCCGGCCACAGTGGTGGCAGTGGAGCGCCCCGTCCGTGTGGAGCGTGAGCGCGACGTCGCAGTTCACGCAACGGCGCGACACCCCGCACGCACGGCAGTGGATCGCCGGCGCGACCCCGCGCCGGTTCAGGAGAAGGATCGCCCGGCCGCCGCCGTCCACCAGGCCCCCGAGGGCACCGAGCAGCGGCGCCGACAGCGGGTAGCCCGCCTCGCGGCGTAGGTCGACGAGCCGCACCGACGGCATCGGCGCACCGATCCGCGCGTGGAGCGACAGGCGCCTGAGCCGCGCCCAGCTCTCCGGGCGCGGCGTGGCGGAGCCGTACACCGCGATCGCACCCTCGAGGGCCGCCCGCTTTGCCGCCACCGTACGCGCGTCGTAGCGTGGATCGGACTCCTGCTTGTACGCGGTGTCGTGCTCCTCGTCGACGACGATCAGCCCGACGCCGCGCATCGGCGCGAACACGGCTGACCGCGCGCCCACGACGATCCGTGCCTCACCACGCGAGATCCTGTCGCGCTCGTCGCGCCGCTCCGCCTCGCCGAGCGACGAGTGGAGGATCGCGACCCGGTCGCCGAACCGGCGACGGAAGCGCCCCACCGTCTGCGGCGCGAGGGCGATCTCGGGCACGAGCACGATCGTCCCGAGCCCGCGCTCGAGCGCCGCCGCGCAGGCCTGGAGGTAGACCTCGGTCTTGCCGCTCCCCGTCGGCCCTTCCAGGAGCACGTGCTCGCCGACGCCCTCGTCGAGAGCCGAGACGATCCGCTCGACCGCCTCGCGCTGGTCGTCGGTCAGCGCCTCCGGCTCAGCCTCCCCGCGGAGCGACTCGCGCTCCGCCGGCGAAGGACGTTCGCCCCGTGGGGCGCGTCGCCGCGGAGCGACGAGCTCGAGCGCCCGGGCCGGCGTCGAGCCGTAGTAGTCCGCCACCCAGAGCGCCAGGTCGACGAGCGGCGCAGGCACCTCGTCGAGCAGCCGGCCGACGGCCGAGAGCTCGATGCCCGGCGGCGCCTCGACTCCGACGTCCGCGACGACGCCGCGCGTCGTCGAGCGGCCGAGCCTGACCGACACGACCGCGCCCTTCGCAACCCCCTCCGGGACCTCGTAGGTGAACGGCCGGGCGAGCGACCGGGTGGAGACGAGCGGGTAGACGGTCGCAAGCGGCATCGGACGGCCAACGTAGCGCCGCACCCGGCGGTCGGTGCACCGAGCGCGAACGGCGGTAAGGTATGCCTTACATGGACGGAATGGCGATCCGCCTCGACGGCGTCACGAAGCGCTTCGGCGATGTCGCCGCGGTGCGGGGCGCGGACCTCGAGGTCGCAGGCGGGGAGATCGTCGCCCTCCTCGGGCCGTCCGGCTGCGGCAAGACGACGCTTCTCCGCACGATTGCCGGCTTCGAGCGGCCCGACGAGGGCCTTGTCGAGATCGGCGACCGCCGCGTCGCGGGCGAGAACGCCTGGGTCCCGCCCGAGGGCCGCGGGGTGGGGATGGTGTTCCAGGACTACGCGCTCTTCCCCCACCTGACCGTGGCCGAGAACGTCGGCTTCGGGCTGCCGCGGCGCGACCGCGCGCAGCGGGTTCTCACGCTCCTCGCGCTCGTCGACCTCTGCGGGCTCGGCGCGCGGTACCCGCACGAGCTCTCCGGCGGCCAGCAACAGCGCGTCGCGCTCGCGCGGGCGCTCGCGCCTGCTCCGCGCGTCGTCCTGCTCGACGAGCCGTGGTCGAACGTCGACCCGCAGCTGCGGGCCGAGCTGCGACACGAGGTCGCGTCGGTGCTGCGCCCGCTCAACGTCACGGCGCTCCTCGTCACCCACGACCGAGAGGAGGCT
>DASSBI010000189.1:0-2404 GCA_035698965.1 Gaiella sp.
GGGTTCTACGCGCGCTCGAGCACCATCGGCCGCAGCTCGGTGCGCCGCGCGGCCAAGACGCTCGAGCACCCGATCGCGATGCGCCGGCTCCTCGCCCGGCGCGCCGACGTCCTGCACCTGCAGTGGCTCGCCGTGCCGGAGGTCGACGTGCTCGTGCTCCGGAGCAAGCGCCCGCTCGTCTTCACCGCCCACGACCTCGTACCCCGGCGCACGGCGGGCCGACACCGGCTCTGGCGACGGCTGTTCGACCGCTTCGACCGTGTCGTCGTCCACTCCGAGCGCGGGCGCGACACGTTGGCGGGTCACGGCGTGAGCCCGGAGAAGCTCCGCGTCGTCCCCCACCCCGTCTTCCGCAGCGACCCGCCGCGGGCCGACGACGGCCGGACGGTGCTCGCACCCGGCGTGATCCGGCCCTACAAGGGACTTCCGGACGCGATTCGCGCAACGCTGGCCGTGGACGGCGCCCGCCTGCTCGTCGCAGGGGATCCACGAATCACGCTCGACCGGCTTCGGCAGACTGCGGGCGATCGAGCCGAGTGGCGGCTCGGGTACCTCGGCCCGACGGAGCTCGAGCACGCCCTGTCGGAGGCAACCGTCGCCGTCTTCCCCTACCGGGCGGAGCTCGACCAGTCGGGTGCTCTTCTGCAGGCGCTCGGCGCGGGTGTCCCCGCGGTCGTCTACGACGTCGGAGGCCTCGGCGAGGTCGTCGCTCGCTTCGGCGCGGGACGGGTCGTGCCGCCGGGCGACGTCGAGGGACTGACCGCTGCGCTCCGGGAGCTGCTCGACGATGCCGACGCGCTCGCGGCGGCACGCGACGGTGCCGGGCGCGCCCGCGCGGAGCTCACGTGGACGGCCGCCGCTGCGGCGCACCTTTCTCTGTACGAGGAGATCATGTGAAGCTCCGGCGTCGCGGGCCGTTCGACGAGCTCGTGGAGCGCCAGCTGAGCCTGTTCGCAGAGGACGACGCCGAGCTGCTCCAGGAGGCCGAGGACGCCGAGTCCGCGTGGAACGCGGCGGGACGGGAGACGGCAGAGGAAGCCTACGGCGACTACCAGCTCGTCGTGGACGCGATCGCCGACCGCCTGCTCGATCTCCGCGAGGCCTACGCCGCCACCCTCGACTCGGCGACCGCCGATGCGTACCGGGCCGCCTTCGCGACCGGCGCCGCGCGGCGGTTCCGTCGCTACGCCTCGCTCGTCGCCGACCTCGAGGACTAAGCGGGGCCGTCTTCGAGCTCGGAGGCGCGGGACGGCCTCAGCGAGCGAGCGAGCTTCAGGTGCGTCCGTGCCTCGTCGTGGCGCCCCTGGTTGCGGAGCGCTCGCCCGAGTGCGTAGTGCGCGTAGTCGTCGGCCGGGGACAGCTCGAGCACCTTGCGGAACTCGACCTCGGCCTCCTCCCAGCGCCTGATCCGGAAGTACGCGATACCGAGCGCCTCGCGGATCGACGCCTTCTCGGGCTCGAGCCGCTTCGCCTTTTCGAGCGCCACGGTGGCCTGGGCGGGCATACCGCTGCGGAGGTGCGCCCGTCCCTGCTGGAAGAGGTCGTACGCGTCGCTCACCGCGCGCCCTCGGGCTTGAACGAGCGGAGCGAGAGCGCCGCCTGGACGCGGCGGAGCGGCGTCTCCCGCGCGGCGGCAGCCGACAGGATGCGACGCAGCTCGTTTCGCGCCCGCTCGGCCGACCCACGCGCGCGAGGCTCCGGCCCGTACCGCGCCTCGGCGATCGCGTCGGTCAGCGACCGCACCGGCATGCGCAGGACCCTCTCCGCGACGTTCCGGAGCTCCGTCGGTGTTGCGCCGGGCTCGAGCGCCACACCTCGGTCGACGAGCGCGTCGACGAGCTCCGCGCGGACGCCCGCTGCGAGGCGGCGTGCGTCCCCGTCGCGCAACCTCCGGAGCCGCCGGGCACGCTTCGCGCCGACGACCCCCACGACCAGCGCGGGCGGAGCGAGGAGCGCAGCGACGAGCCACCACGGCACGGTCGCGTCGTCAGCGGGAGTGATGGCCACCTGGGCGGTGGAAGCGCCCGGCGTCGGCTGCCGCGGCGTGAAGTCGAGGAACCGGCCGGTGCCGAGCGCACGCACGGCGTCCGCCGAGTCGGACGCGAGCGTGTACACCGCCGAGAGCGTCCCGCGACCGGGCGTCGGGTCGAACGCGAGCCACCCGTAGCCTGCGAACCACGCTTCCACCCAGGCGTGCGCCTGCTGATCGGTGACCGTCCAGACTCCCGCCTGCCAGGTGCCCGCGGTGAAGCCGACGGCGACACGCGCGGGTATCCCGAGCGTCCGCAGCATCAGCGCCATCGCGCCTGCGTAGTGCTGGCAGTACCCGGCCCGTGTGACCTCCACGAAGTCGACGAGTGGCGGGTTCGACGTGCTCCGGGGCGGGTGCTCCTCGTACCGAAAG
>DASSBI010000190.1:0-2798 GCA_035698965.1 Gaiella sp.
GCCACCGTCGGCGGCTCCCTGCGCGACGAGTTCGAGATCCCCGGGTCGGACACCCAGCGGGCGACCGACCTGATCGAGGCGGAGTTCGCGTCCGAGCAGGGCGGCGTCCTCAACATCGTCTTCGCCGCGCCCGAGGGCCAGCGGCTCGACACGCCGGAGCGGAAGGCCGCGATCGAGGGCGCGATGGCCAAGCTTCGGACCGCGCCGTTCTCCGCAACCGAGGGCGCCGAACCCGTCGACGGCACGCCGAAGCTGACCAGCGTCGGCGACCCCTTCTCGAAGGCGACGTTCTCCGAGAACGGTCGCATCGCCTACTCGGAGGCGCAGTTCGACCAGACGATCGAGGACACGGACCGCGACGGCGTGGTCGCCGTCCAGGAGGCGGTCCGCGACGCCATGGAGCCGGTCGGCGTGACGGTCGAGTACAACGGCGAGGCCGAGTTCCCGCCGATCGAGCAGGGGGTCTCCGAGCTCCTCGGAATCCTCGCCGCCCTCATCGTGCTGCTCATCGTCTTCCGCACGTTCGTGGCTGCGTTCATCCCGATCATGCTCGCGATCGTCGCCCTCGCGACGGCATTCCTGCTCCTCTTCATCCTCGCCGGGCTGACCGACATCAACACGGTCACGCCGATCCTCGTCTCGATGATCGGGCTCGGTGTCGGCATCGACTACTCGCTGTTCATCGTCACCCGCTTCCGGCAGCTCCTCCACGAGGGCCTCGAGCCGCGGGACGCGGCCGCCGAGGCGGGCGCGTCGGCGGGCCGCGCGGTGCTGTTCGCAGGCCTCACCGTCGCGATCTCGGTGACCGGGCTCGCGTTCTTCGGGCTCGACTTCGTGACGAAGCTCGGGATCGGAAGCGCGCTCGGCGTCCTGACGACGGTGCTGCTCGCGAACTCGTTCCTCCTCGCGGTGCTGGCGCTGCTCGGCCACAAGGTCGACCGACTCAAGGTGCCGTTCCTGCGCCGGGTCGACGACACGGAGGAGGCGCGCGAGAAGACACTGGTCGCGCGCTGGGGCCGATTCGTGACACGGAATGCGCGGATCATCTTCCCGGTGCTCCTCATCGGGGGCATCGTGCTCGCGGGAACCTCCGCGCTCGTCCGGCTCGGCGCCGCCGATCAGGGCACGCAGCCGAAGGAGCAGACGAGCCGCCGCGCCTACGACCTGCTCGCCGAGGGCTTCGGGCCAGGTTTCAACGGCCCGATCCCGATCGTCGTCGACATGAAGGGCGACCAGGAGGCTCCGCAGCGCATCTACCAGGGGATCCAGGGCAAGAGCGGTGTCGCGTCCGTCCGTGAGCCGCAGCTCAATCAGGACAAGACCGTCGCGATCGTCTTCGTGACGCCCAAGTCGGCGCCGCAGGCCCAGGCCACCGACGATCTCGTCGACCGGCTGCGGAACAACGTCGTGCCGGCGGCGACCGAGAACAGCCCGGCGGTCGCCTACGTCTCCGGGCAGACGGCGGCGTTCAAGGACATCGGCGACCGGATCATGCAGCGGCTGCCGCTGTTCCTGCTCTACGTCGTCGGCGTCACGTTCATCGTGCTCGCGATGGCGTTCCGCTCGATCGTCGTGTCCCTGACGGCTGCGATCACGACCCTCCTCTCTGCGTTCATCGGGTTCGGCGTACTGACGCTGGTCGTGCAGGAGGGCCACCTTCTCGGTCTCACCGGCCTCGACAAGACCGGGCCGATCGAGA
Source organism: Gaiella sp. (assembly GCA_035698965.1). Taxonomy (GTDB): domain Bacteria; phylum Actinomycetota; class Thermoleophilia; order Gaiellales; family Gaiellaceae; genus Gaiella. Next base: position 1,700 of record DASSBI010000190.1, read on the forward strand.
CGTTCGTGCCGCCGATCGCGTTCGCGATCCTGTTCGGCCTCTCGATGGACTACATGGTCTTCCTGATGAGCCGGATCAGGGAGGAGCACGTCCACGGGCTCTCGACCCGCGACGCCGTCGAGCACGGAGTCTCGGCGATCGGGCGCGTGATCGTCGCGGCCGCGCTCATCATGGGCACGGTCTTCGCCGCCTTCATCCTGAGCGCCGACCGCATCCCGAAGGAATTCGGGCTGCTGCTCGCGGTGGCGATCCTCACCGACGCGCTGATCGTGCGGATGACGCTCGTGCCGGCGTTCTTCACGCTTCTCGGCGAGAAGACCTGGTACATCCCGCGCTGGCTCGACCGGCTCCTGCCGAACGTCACGATCGAGCCGCCCCACGACGGCGACGGCCGGAACGGCTTCGAGCCGTCGCGGCAGCCCGAGCCGGCCGCTCGCGTCTGAGCTCTGCAGCGGGCGGCGGGGCTATGGGCTCCGCCGCCCGCTGCATCGATCCGCGCGCTTTCCGCCGGGCATTTCCGCAGGCGCGACGGAATGCGTGCGCAATTCTTTAGGTTGAACCCTTGCGCAATCTGTCGCGATGCTCTATTCTCCGTCCCGGAGGAAACCGGATACACCATGAGACACTTGACCGACGCCACCAACTACCTTGCCGACGCGGCCCCGGCCGCGATCGTCACGACCTGGCAGAACCTCGTCATGAGGTTCGATCCCGGTCATGTTCTAGCCCTCGCTGGGAGGCGTGCAGACTAGGTTTCTAGGCGCATTCCGAGCCAGTCGAGGGCGACCCACCGGGTCGCCTTCGTCGTTTCAGAAGGTGACCGACCAATACGACAAACGAGGTGATGCTCAGCTTGAAATGGACGAGATCGAATCGAGGCCCCGCCTGAGGGAGAAAGACTCCTCCCGCACGGAGGAAGAAATGGATGCTGGTATTTAGCTTCGGCTTTTGCCTGCCAATTTACGCCAAGTGCGCGAGGCTCGGGCTCCAAAGCTCCTCCACGTAGGACGTCGACCATCCCGGATAGCGCATCCGGCGGCCGGTGATCCAGGGTCGAAGGGTAGGCGAGTGGCTTGGACAACATCGTTCGGCTTTCGAG
>DASSBI010000191.1:0-2638 GCA_035698965.1 Gaiella sp.
CTCGTCGTCGCCCGGCGCGTGGGAGCAGACGGACGCTCTCGTGCATACGCCTGGGGCCGCAGCGTGGCCCGCGACGACCTCGTCGCCGCGACCGACCGGCTGCTCGCGCTCTCGGGCCAGTTCGCGCAGCGACGGCTCGCGCGGCCGGCGCACCAGCTCGACCTGCTCGACGCGTTCGCCGGCGCCGAGCAGCGGGTTCGAAAGGACAGGGCCCGCGACGCATGGCGCTCACTCGCGGCGGCGAGACGGCGCGTCGACGAGCTCGAGCACGGCGCAGACGCCGAACGGGCGCGGCTGGAAGAGCTCGCTGTGCTGGTCGAGGACACCGAGGGGCTCGAGCCAGGCGAGGAGGAGGCGCTTCGTGCCGAGCGCGAGCGCTTCCGCCACGTCGCGGAGCTCGGCGACGGCGCCCATGCGGCCGCCGCCGCGATCGAGCCGGACGACGGCGACGGTGCCCGGGCGCTCGCCGCGGCCGCCGAGCATGCTCTGGCGCCGCTCGAACGGCTGGCTCCGGAGCTCCAGGTGGCTGCCGCCGAGCTGCGTGAGCTCGTGGTCAGACTCGGTGAGGTCGGGAGCGACGTCCGTCGGTTCGCGGAGACGCTCGACGCCGACCCGGCCCGCATCGCGGCCGTGGAGGAGCGGCTCGACCGCATCGCCGACGCAAAGCGGCGTCACCGTGCTTCGAGCCTGGACGAGTTGCTCGAGCGTCGCTCACACGCCCTCGAGGAGCTCGAACGCGCAGGCGCCGGCGGCGACCCGCTCGAGCGCGCGCTCGCGGAGCGCGACGCTGCGGAGCGCAGCTTCGCCGATGCGTGCGCTGCGCTCGCGGACGCCCGTCGCGCCGCGGCGGGACTGTTTGCCGAGGCGGTCGCGCACGAGCTCGCCGACCTCGGGATGGGCGAGGGCGAGTTCCACGTCGAGCTGCGCGAGCGCGAGCCGGGGCCGACCGGAGCCGACGAGGCGGTGTTCCTCGTCCGTCCGAACGCCGGGCTGCCGCTCGCGCCCGTTGCGGAGACGGCGTCGGGCGGTGAGCTCTCGCGCGTCGCGCTCGCGATCGCGGCGGTCGCGGGAGGCGAGACCGTCGTCCTCGACGAGATCGACGCAGGCGTCGGAGGCGTCACCGCGCATCGCGTCGCCGACGTCCTGCGACGCCTCGGTGAGCGCGCGCAGGTGCTGACGATCACGCACCTGCCGCAGATCGCCAGCGTCGCCGACCAGCATCTCCGCGTCGAGAAGGTCGAGGGCGACCCGACGCACACGCGGATCGTCGCCCTCGACGACGCGCAGCGCCGCGACGAGCTGGAGCGGATGCTCGGCGGCGAGGAGTTCGTGAGCGCGGTCACGTCGGACGGCGGGAGATGACCTCCGAGATCACCGGCCGGGCTCGGCTCGGTCGTCGGACGAAGGACCTCGTCAAGCGCCTCGGCCCGCAGGACGTCGCGATCGTCGATCATGCCGACATCGACCGCGTGTCCGCGGAGGAGCTCGCCGAGAGCGGTGTCCGCGCCGTCGTCAACGTCTCGCGGTCGTCGACCGGGCGCTACCCGAACCCTGGGCCGCTCGAGCTCGTTCGGGCGGGCGTCAGGCTCGTCGATGCCCCGGGTGCGCCGCTCTTCGACGAGCTCACCGACGGCGAGGTCGTGCGGCTCGACGGCGGCAGCGTCTGGCGGAACGGGACGCTCGTCGCCGAGGGCACTGTGCTCGACGCGGCGCTGCTCGAGGAGGCGCTCGCCGACCAGCAGAGCCGCGTGTCTCATGCGCTCGAGGCGTTCGCCGAGAACACGCTGCGGCACCTCCAGGAGGAGGCAGGCTCGCTCGCCGCAGGCATCGAGCTGCCCACGCTGCGCACCCGCTTCCGCGATCAGCACGTGCTCGTCGTCGCCCGCGGCCCCGGCTACAAGTCCGACCTCCGAATGGTGCGACCGTACGTCCGCGACTTCCGGCCCGTGCTCGTCGCGGTCGACGGCGGAGCCGACGCGCTCCGCGAGGTGGGCCTCACCGCCGACGTGATCGTCGGAGACTTCGACTCCGTCTCGGACGCCTCGCTGCGGGCGGGAGCCGAGCTCGTCGTGCACGCGTACCCGAGCGGCGAGGCGCCCGGCGCGGGGCGGCTGCGAGGCCTCGGCCTGCCGTATCACGTCGTCTCGGCGCCGGGGATCAGTGAGGACCTCGCGCTGCAGCTGGCCTACGAGAAAGGCGCGACGCTGATCGTCGCCGTCGGCACGCACTTCAACCTCGTCGAGTTCCTCGAGCGTGACCGCGAGGGCATGGCCTCGACGTTCGTGACGCGGCTCAAGGTGGGGGAGTCGCTCGTGGACGCGAAGGGCGTCTCTCGTCTCGTCTCGCGGCGCGTCGGTATCTGGCCTCTCGCCGTGTTCGCGGCCACCGGCGTCCTCGCGATCGTCGGTGCCGTCCTCGCCTCGCCGGCCCTCCGCAACGTGATCCAGTCGACGACCCGCGCGATCGCCAACGGGCTCGGGCTCTAGGGCGACGCGCGCGCCCTCTGCGAGACTGGGGCCGTGTTCGACCTCCGCTACCACGTCGCGTCGCTCGCGGCGGTGTTCGTCGCGCTCCTCCTCGGGATCTTCGTGGGGGTCGGGCTGTCGGGGAAGGGGTTCGTCTCGGACGCGGAGCGGGA
>DASSBI010000192.1:0-2227 GCA_035698965.1 Gaiella sp.
ATCGTCAACTGCGTGCAGGACGCCTGGAACGAGCAGCTCGTCAAGCGCGGCACGCTCGAGTGGAAGATCCCCGCGGCGATCCTGCCGTCGCTCTCCTGGGTCTGGCTCGCGATCCTCGTGCTGGCGGCACTCACGGCGCTCGCCCTGCGGGGGGAGTCGCGCCGAATAGACTCGCCTGCGTGACCGAGAGGGAGCTGCTCGCACGGACCGCCGAGCTCGCGGCCGACTACGTGGAGACCCTCGAGACCCGTTCGGTGGGTGCGGCGCGCGACTACCGCGGGATGCTCGCGGCGCTCGATCGCCCGCTTCCGGAAGTCCCCTCCGACCCGCTCGAGGTCGTCGAGCAGCTCGTCCGCGATGCCGGCGGGGGTCTCGTGGCGATGGGCTCGGGGCGGTACTTCGGGTTCGTGATCGGTGGTGCCCTTCCCAGCTCGACGGCGGTGGACTGGCTCGTCTCCGCCTGGGACCAGAACACCGGGCTCGCGGAGGTGACGCCCGCTGCGTCGGCGCTCGAGGCGATCGCCGGAAGGTGGGTGCTAGAGCTGCTCGGCCTGCCGGCGAGGGCATCGTTCGCGTTCGTGACGGGGTGCCAGATGGCGCACGTCACGTGCCTCGCCGCCGCGCGGCACGGGGTCTACCGACGGGCGGGGTGGGATCTCCCGGAGCACGGCCTTGCGGGCGCGCCGGCGCTTCGCGTCGTCGTCGGTGACAAGCGCCACGTGACGGTCACCCGCGCGCTGCGGCTCCTCGGCATCGGCCGCGAGCAGGAGATCGCCCTACCGGTCGACCGCGAGGGCCGCATGGACGTCTCGCGGCTCGCGGACGCGCTCCAGCCCGGGGTGCCGACCATCGTCTGCGTGCAGGCGGGCGAGGTGAACACGGGTGCGTTCGACGACATCGAGACCGTGATCGAGGCGGCCTCGGGCACAGACGCGTGGGTGCACGTCGACGGCGCGTTCGGGCTGTGGGCGGCCACCCTTCCGTCGCTCGCGCATCTCCTTGCCGGCTACGAGCGCGCCGACTCCTGGGCGACGGACGCACACAAATGGCTGAACGTCCCTTACGACTGCGGCATCGCGGTCTGTGCCCACCCGGGCGACCACGAGGCCGCGATGGAGTACGCCGCGCCCTACCTCGACGTCTCGGAGCATGCAGCGATCCGCGACCCGATGGGCTACAGCCCGGAGTTCTCCCGCCGAGCGCGTTCGGCGCCGGTCTGGGCGGCGATCCGGGAGCTCGGGCGCTCCGGGGTCGCCGACCTCGTCGAGCGAACTTGCGCGCATGCCCGGCGCTTCGCGGAACGGATCGCCGAGCTACCGGGCTGCGAGGTGGTGAACGAGGTGGTGCTCAACCAGGTGCTCTTCCGCTTTGCGGACGACGACCAGACGCGGGCCGCGCTTGCCTCCGTGCAGGCGAGCGGAGATGCGTGGATGAGCGGAACAGTGTGGGACGGGCGCGCCGCGATCCGCCTCTCGGTCTCGAACTGGCGAACGACAGAGGCGGACGTCGACCGTACTGTCGCGGCGTTCGCGAGGGCTCTCGGGCCCTGAGCGCGCGGCAGGGAACTTTGGTGTCCGACTTTAAGTCGGACACCAACCGGAGCTATGCGTCGTCTGCGGGAGTGCCGGCCGCGCGCTCCGCGATCTCGGACACGACAGCCGGGTCGGCGAGCGTCGTGGTGTCCCCGAGGGGGCGGTGCTCGGCGACGTCGCGGAGCAGGCGTCGCATGATCTTCCCCGAGCGCGTCTTCGGGAGCTCGGGGGTGAAGACGATGTTCGCCGGCTTCGCGATCGCCCCGATCTTCACCGCGACGTGGTTTCGGAGCACCTCGAGCATCTCGACCGAGCCGGGGTCGGAGCCCTTGAGCGTGACGTAGGCGACGATCGCCTGGCCCGTCGTGGCGTCCGTTCGGCCGCAGACCGCGGCCTCGGCGACCTTGGGGTGGTCGACGAGCGCCGACTCGACCTCGATCGTCGAGATGCGGTGGCCGGAGACGTTCATCACGTCGTCGACGCGGCCGAGCAGCCAGAAGTCGCCGTCGGCGTCGATCCGGGCGCCGTCGCCGGCGAAGTAGTAGCCGGGGAAACGCTCCCAGTAGGTGGCGCGGAAGCGACCGTCGTCGCCGAAGATGCCGCGCGTCATCGCGGGCCAGGGCTTCTCGAGGACGAGGTAGCCGCCACCCTGCTCGACTCGCTCTCCCTGCTCGTTGAGGACGCCTGCGACGACC
>DASSBI010000193.1:0-6391 GCA_035698965.1 Gaiella sp.
TCGGTCGACGCATACCGGCTCGGGTGGATCGGCGACTACGTCGATGCGATGAACTTCCTCGAGCTCTGGACCTGCAAGTCCGGCAACAACAACACGAACTACTGCGATCCGTCCTACGACGCGCTGGTCACGAAGGCGCGCCAGACGGAGTCGAACGACGAGCGGTACAAGATCTACGCGCAGCTCGAGGACAAGCTGTTCGGCGAGAACGGCGCCGTCCCGCTCGCGCCGATCTACTGGTACACGTACGTCCAGCTCGAGCGGCCGACGATCAAGAACTCTCTGAACGTCAACCTGCTCGACCAGACCGACTACTCGAAGGTCGAAGAGGTCGAGGCGAGCTAGGGCACCGAGGCCGCGGCCCCTCCCGGGGCCGCGGCCTCGACTCCTCGGTCCCCACGAGACATGACGAGACTGATCATCAGGCGGGTGCTGTGGACCGTGCCGGTGATCCTGCTCGTCATCCTGATGACGTTCCTCCTCATGCGTCAGATCGAGGGCAACCCGTTCCGCCACTCGGAGCGGGCGATCCCCGCGTCGATCCAGCGGAACCTCGAGGCGAAGTACGGGCTCGACGACCCGTGGTACGTGCAGTACGTCCGCTACGTGAGGGACGTCGCGACGTTCGACCTCGGCCCGTCGCTCGTGCTCCGCAACCGCGACGTGAACGACATCGTCCGCGAGCACTTCCCGCCGTCGCTCGAGCTAGGCGCCCTCGCGATGCTCTTCGCGCTCGTTTTCGGGATTCCGCTCGGCCTCCTCGCAGCGCTTCGGGCGAACAAGTGGCCGGACTACAGCGCGATGGTGGTCGCCAACGTCGGATTCGCGGTGCCGAGCTTCCTCGTCGCGACACTGCTCATCTACTTCTTTGCGGTCCGCTGGGGCGACATCTTCGACGTGCCGACGAGCGGCTGGGACACGTGGCAGAGCAAGATCCTCCCGACGATCGCTCTCGGCCTCGGGCCGATGGCGTACTTCGCTCGCCTCACGCGCGGCTCGGTGCTCGAGACGCTCCAGCAGGACTACATCCGCACCGCGCGCGCAAAAGGCCTGCGGCGGCGGCGTGTCGTCGTCGTCCACACGTTGCGCAACTCGCTCATCCCGGTCGTCACGGCGGCGGGGCCGATCCTCGGCTTCCTGATCACCGGCTCCTTCGTGATCGAGCAGATCTTCGCGATCCCGGGCATCGGCCGGTACTACGTGACCGCCGTCACGGCACGCGACTACTCCGTGGTGATGGGCCTCACGGTGCTGCTCGCGATGATCGTGATCGTCGCGAACATGGTCGTCGACATCCTCTACGGGATCCTCGACCCGCGGACGCGAGAGGCGCGGTGATGTCGTCGACGCCGCAGGAGCACGGCGTCGGGCTCGCGCCGCTCCGCCAGCGGAAGGAGCGCCGGTACCCCACGCCGCCCGACGGCGTGCAGACGGACGCCGGGGCGCCGATCCGCGCCTCGAGCCTCTGGCGCGACGCCTGGTACCGCTACGTTCGCAACCGTGCGGCCGTCATCGCCGGGGTGGCGTTCCTGCTGCTCCTCGCCTACTGCCTGATCTGGCCGCTCGTCTCACCGTACGATCCGTACGCGGTGGACTTCTCGCAGGCGAGCGAGAGCCCCTCGCTCGCCCACCCGTTCGGGACGGACCAGTTCGGGCGCGACCTGTTCACGCGCACCGCGCTCGGGGGCCGGGTCTCGATCGGGATCGGCTTCGCCGCGACGTTCGTGATCCTTTCGATCGGCGTCACGTACGGCGCCATCGCAGGCTTCCTCGGCGGGTTCGTCGACAACGGGCTGATGCGCGTCCTGGACGCGCTCTACGGGCTGCCATACCTGCCGTTCGCGATCATCGTCCTCGCGATCTTCGGCGGCGGCAACTTCTGGACGATGGTCGTCGCGCTCTCGATCGCCTCCTGGTTCACGACCGCCCGGATCGTGCGCGGCCAGGTGATCACCCTCAAGGAGAACGACTACGTGCGGGCGGCGCACGCCGTCGGAGCGCGCTGGCCGCGCGTGCTGCTGCGCCACCTTCTCCCGAACACGCTCGGCGTGCTCGTGATCGCCGTCTTCCTCGAGCTTCCCGGCGTCATCCTCGGCGAGGCATTCCTCTCGTTCATCGGGCTCGGCATCAGCCCGCCCGACGCGTCGTGGGGCTCGATGGCGCAGGACGGCTACCGCGCCTACCGCACGGCGCCGCACATCATCATCGTCCCGTCCATCGCGATCGCCTATCTCATCCTCTGCGCGAACTTCATCGCGGACGGTCTGCGCGACGCGCTCGACCCGAGGACGAGAGAGACATGAGCGAGCCCCTGCTCGAGGTGCGCGACCTGCGCACGCACTTCTTCACCCGCGAGGGCGTCGTCCGCGCGGTCGACGGCGTCAGCCTGTCCGTCGACCGCGGTCGCACCCTGGGGCTCGTAGGCGAGTCGGGCTGCGGGAAGTCCGTGACCGCCCTCTCGATCCTCGGGCTCATCCCGAAGCCCCCGGCACGGATCGTCGGCGGCGAGGTCCTGTTCCGCGGCCGCGACCTGACGACGCTCTCGGAGCGCGAGCTCGAGGACGTTCGCGGCAAGCAGATCGCGATGGTGTTCCAGGATCCGATGACGTCGCTCAACCCGACGCTCACGATCGAGACGCAGCTCGTCGAGACGATCCGCCGCCACACGGACGCCTCGCGACGCGAGGCGAGCCGGCGCGCGGTCGAGCTGCTCGACGAGGTTGGCATCCCCAAGCCCGAGGCGCGGCTCGGCGACTATCCCCACCGCCTCTCCGGCGGCATGCGGCAGCGCGTGATGATCGCGATCGCGCTCTCGTGCGAGCCCGACCTTCTCATCGCCGACGAGCCGACGACGGCGCTCGACGTGACCGTCCAGGCGCAGGTGCTCGACCTGCTCGACAGGCTGCGCCGCGAGCACGACATGGCGATGATCGTGATCACGCACGACATGGGCGTGATCGCAGAGGTGGCCGACGAGGTGGCGGTGATGTACGCGGGCCAGATCGTCGAGCAGGCGAGCGCCGCGGCGTTGTTCGCCCGCCCCGAGCACCCGTACACGGAAGCGCTCCTCGGGGCGTTGCCGCAGCTCGAGGACCACGCGTCGCGCGTGGGGCGGCTGACGGCGATCCCGGGGCGGCCACCGTCGCTGGTCGAGCCACCGGCCGGCTGCCGCTTCGCCGCCCGCTGTCCCTACGCGGGTGAGCCCGACGGCTGCGCCGAGCACCCGCCCGAGCTCCGCGAGCTCCGACGCGGGCATTTCGTCCGCTCCGAGCACCCCGCCAGCGAGCGTGCGCGGCCGCGCGAGGGGGTGTCGGCGTGAGCGCGCTCCTGGAGGTCCGCGACCTCGTCAAGCGGTTTCCCGTGAAGCGAGGCCTGTTCTTCGAGCGGACGGTCGACTGGGTCGAGGCCGTCGCCGGCGTCAGCTTCGACATCGGCGCGGGCGAGACGCTCGGACTCGTCGGCGAGTCGGGCTCCGGCAAGTCGACGACGGGCTTCTGCGTCCTCCAGCTGATGCGGCCGACGAGCGGATCGGTGCGCTTCGAAGGCCGTGAGCTGACCGAGCTCTCGGGCGAGGAGCTGCGGCGCGTGCGCCGCAACGCGCAGATCGTCTTCCAGGATCCGTACTCGTCGCTCGACCCCCGCATGACGGTCGGCAACATCGTCGCCGAGCCTCTCGTCGTCCACAGCGTCGGCACGCGGCGGGACCGCCGTACGCGCGTGCGGGAGCTGCTCGACGTTGTCGGCTTCGACCCGACGTACGTCAACCGCTATCCGCACGAGTTCTCGGGCGGTCAGCGGCAGCGCATCGGCATCGCCCGCGCGCTCGCGCTGTCGCCGCGACTGATCATCTGCGACGAGCCTGTCTCCGCGCTCGACGTCTCGATCCAGGCGCAGATCATCAACCTGCTCAAGGACTTGCAGGCCGAGTTCGGGCTCGCGTACCTCTTCATCGCCCACGACCTCGCGGTGGTGCGCTCCGTCAGCGACCGGATCGCCGTCATGCACCGCGGCCGAATCGTCGAGACCGGCCCCGCGAAGGACGTCTACGAGCACCCGAAGGACGAGTACACGAAGGCGCTCCTCGCGTCGGTGCCGGTTCCCGACCCTGCCCGGATGCAGGAGCGCAAGGCGGACCGGCGCAAGCTGCAGGGCGCCGTCGCGATGTGAGACCGATCGCCGTCGCGCTCGCCGTCCTCTGTGCGGGCGCGTTCATCGGGATACTCGCCTCGGCGGGAGGTGCGTCCGCACCCGCGGCCGGCTGGGAGCGCGCCGCGTCGCTCTCGCAGCGGCGCAGCTACGCCGCCGCGGCGGCGTTCGGCGGCCGGATCTACGTCGCGGGCGGGATGGTGGGGGAGACGGGGCGGCCGCTTGCCACCGTCTCGCGCTACGACCCGCTGCGCGATGCCTGGCAGACCCTGGCGCCGCTGCCGACGCCGACCCGGTCGGCGGCCGGCACGTCGTTCGACGGCCGGTTCGTCGTCGCGGGCGGCACCACGGCGGCGGGCAACGTCGCCACCGTCGTCGCGCTCGACCCGCGCGGCGGTGGCTGGCGCCGGCTCGCATCTCTCCCGGCGCCGCGCTTCAACCACCGGCTCGTCGCGCTCGGCGGGCGCCTGTACGCGCTCGGCGGCTACGACGCGGGACGAGAGCGACGGGACGTCTACGTCTACGAGCCGGCGGCCGACAGCTGGCGGCGCGGCACGCCGCTGCCGCGGCCCGTCCACGCATTCGGGGCCGTGGCGTTCCACGGGGAGCTGTGGATCGTGGGCGGCCGTCGCGGCGAGCGGGTGCTCCGCGAGGTCTGGATCCTCGACCCTCGCACCGGCCGCTGGCGCGCCGGGCCGGCGCTGCCGAGGCCGATGGAGCTCCTGGGACTGGCGGTCGACGGCGATCGGCTCCACGCGGTCGAGGAATCGACCTACCAGGTGTACGACGCGTCAAACGGGCGCTGGCGGAGCGGCCCGTCGCCTCGTGTGCCGCGGCATGCGCTCGAGGCGTTCGCGGTCGCTGGGTCGCTCTACGCGGTCGGCGGCTGCACGACGGCGCTGCGGGACAGCCCTGTCGTGGAACGGCTCCGGCTCGCGTGAGCGCCCGGTGTCGGACTGACGTCCGACACCTCGGGCTCGGGAGCGCGGCGGAAGGGACGTCGGTGTCCGACCGAAGTCGGACACCTGGTCGCCAAGGTGGCTCGGGCTCTCAGAGCCCCAGGTGCTTCGCGATCACCAGCCGCTGGACCTCATTCGTGCCCTCGCCGATCTCGAGGATCTTCTGGTCGCGATAGAGCCGCGAGATCGGGAACTCGTCCATGAAGCCGTAGCCGCCGTGGATCTGGAGCGCCTGGTTGACGACGCGGTGCGAGAGCTCGCCGGTGTAGAGCTTCGCCATCGCCGCCTCGAGCGCGAACGGGCGACCTCGGTCCTTGAGCCACGCCGCCTTGAGGACGAGCTGCCGTCCGGCCTCGATCTCGACCGCCATGTCGGCGAGCTTGAATGCGACGGCCTGGAACGTGCCGATCGGTCGCCCGAACTGCCGCCGCTCGTGTGCGTAGGCGTAGGCGAGGTCGTACGCGCCCTGCGCGAGCCCGACGCCCATCGCCGCCACGGAAATTCGCCCGCCGTCGAGGATCTCGAGGAACTGGTGGAAGCCCTTGCCGCGCGGCCCGAGCAGATTCCCCTCCGGGACGGCGCAGTCGGCGAACGTGAGCTCGCGCGTGTCGGAGGCCTTCCAGCCGAGCTTGTGGAGAGGCTCGGAGATCGCGTAGCCGGGTGTGCCGTTCTCGACGACGATGTTCGAGATCTCGTCCTCGCCCGTGCGCGCGGTGATGGTCACGCCCCACGTCAGCTCGGTCCCGGCGTTGGTGATGAACATCTTCGAGCCGTTGACCACCCAGGTGCCGTCCCGCAGCTCGGCGGTCGTGCGGGCGGCGCCTGCATCCGAGCCGGCATCCGGCTCGGTGAGCCCGAACGCGGCCAGCCGGCGGCCGGAGGCGAGGTCCGGGAGCCACCGTTCCTTCTGCTCCTCGGAGCCGAAGAGGTAGATCGGCATCGTCCCGAGCGAGGTGTGCGCGGCCACGGTGATCGCGACGGACGAGTCGATCCGTGTCAGCTCCTCGATCGCGATCGCATAGGAGACGGTGTCGCCGCCCGCCCCGCCGTAGCGCTCGTCGATCGGGATCCCCATCAGGCCGAGCCCGGCCATCTCGCGAACGAGCTCGACGGGAAAGCGCGCCTCCCGATCGAGCTCCTCGGCCACGGGTGCGACCCGCTCGCGCGCGAACGAGCGGACGGTGTCGCGGATCAGCTCCTGCTCGGTGGTGAGGTCGAAATCCACGCCGGGCGGGATCGTAGATGCCCGCGCCGGATCAGCGGTCGATCGCCCGGTACCGGCGGAT
>DASSBI010000194.1:0-2226 GCA_035698965.1 Gaiella sp.
CCGGGCGTCGACTCCGAGGCGATCGACCAGTACCTGTCGAGCACCGGCGGGATCTTCAACCTGCTCAACCTCTTCTCCGGCGGCGCGCTGTCGCAGTTCTCGCTGTTCGCGCTCGGGATCATGCCGTACGTCACGGCGTCGATCATCCTCCAGCTGATGACCGTCGTCGTCCCGCGGCTCTCGGAGCTGCAGAAGGAAGGCGAGTCGGGCACCGCCAAGATCAACCAGTACACGCGCTACCTGACCGTCGCCCTCTCGGCGGCGCAGGCGCTCGGCTACGCATTCCTCTTCAAGAACCAGGGGATCCTCGAGGCGAACGCGGGTCGCATGGTGCTGATCGTCGTCACGCTCACCGTCGGCAGCGTGCTGCTCATGTGGATGGGCGAGCAGATCACGAAGCGCGGGATCGGCAACGGCATCTCGATCCTCATCTTCGCGTCCATTCTGACGGGCCTCCCGCTCGGCGTGACCGCCTGGTGGAACGGCGGCCCGATGGAGCGGATCTTCTTCCCGCTGATCGGGATCGCGATCGTCGCGGCGGTCGTGTTCGTCCAGGAGGGGCAGCGCAAGATCCCGATCCAGTACGCGAAGCGGATGGTCGGGCGCCGGATGACCTCCGGCGGGTCGACGTACCTGCCGCTGCGCGTGAACATGGCCGGCGTCATCCCCGTCATCTTCGCCGCGGCGATTCTCGCCTTCCCGCCGACGGTCGCGTCCTACTTCCCGCAGACGCAGGACTTCATCAACACCTATTTCCAGCCCGGTGACTGGCTCTACCTGACGATCGAGGGCGGGATGATCATCGTCTTCACGTTCTTCTACACCGCGGTCCAGTTCAACCCCGTCGACCAGGCCGACAACCTGCGCAAGCACGGGGGCTACATCCCCGGCATCCGTCCGGGCCCGCCCACGGCGCAGTATCTCGACCGCGTCCTGACGCGGCTCACGCTGCCTGGATCGCTCTTCCTCGCCGTGGTGGCGGTCGCACCGAGCCTCTTCATCCGGTACGGCGGCTTCTCGCAGGCGAACGCGCGCGCGCTCGGCGGGACGTCGGTGCTGATCGCCGTCGGCGTCGCGCTCGACACCATGAGGCAGATGGAGTCACAGATGATGATGCGCAACTACGAAGGCTTCCTCCGGTGAACTTGCTCGTGCTGGGCCCCCAAGGGTCCGGCAAGGGGACGCAGGCAAAGCGGATCTCGGCCGCCCACGGAATCCCGCACGTCTCGACGGGCGACATGTTTCGCGCGGCGACCGCCGCCGGCACCGAGCTCGGACGCCGGGTGGAGCCGATCCTCGCGAGCGGGGACCTCGTGCCGGACGACCTGACCGTGGCATTGATCCGCGAGCGTCTGTCGGAGCAGGACGCGCGCGACGGGTTCGTGCTCGACGGCTTCCCGCGGAACCTCGCCCAGGCGGAGGCGCTGGACGGGATGCTGGCCGAGATCGGCCGTGGGCTCGACGCCGTGCTCTTCTTCGACCTCTCGGACGAGCTCGCCGTCGAGCGGATCCGCGGCCGGGCTTTCGACGAGGGCCGCGACGACGACACGCCGGAGGCGATCGGACGCCGGCTCGCTATCTACCACGAGCAGACGGAGCCGGTGGTCGAGCGCTACCGCGCGACGGGGAAGCTCGTCCCGCTCCATGCGGCGCGGTCGATCGAAGAGGTCTCCACGGAGATCGAGGCTGCGCTCGACCTGCTCGAGGACGGGGAGGCCGCATGATCATCCGCAAGGGCCCGGCGGAGATCGACCGCATCGGTCGTGCCGGCGCGCTGGTCGGCGAGACGATCGCGCACGTCGGGGAGAGGATCGAGCCAGGGGTGACGACCCTCGAGCTCGACCGGATCGCCGATGAGTTCATCCGTGCCCGCGGCGGCGTGCCCACGTCCCAGGGCTACAAGGGCTACCCGCGCGCCATCTGCATCTCCGTCGACGACGTCGTCGTCCACGGCATCCCCGACGAGACGGTGGTCGAGGACGGCAGCCTCGTCACGATCGACGTGGGCGTGACCCTCGACGGCGCGATCGCGGACAGCGCGTACACGTTCGCAGTCGGGACGATCGAGGCCGAGTCGCAGCGCCTCCTCGACGTGTGTCAGGAGGCGCTCGCCGCGGGGATCGCCGAGGCACGGCTCGGCAATCGGGTCGGCGACATCTCCCATGCCGTCCAGGTGGTCGTCGAGGGAGCGGGCTTCTCGGTCGTGAAGAGCCTGGTGGGGCACGG
>DASSBI010000195.1:0-4323 GCA_035698965.1 Gaiella sp.
ATCGGCCGCTCGACGATGATCCGCCGGGCCGACATGCAGATCTGGCCCTGGTGGAGGAACGCGCCGAACGTCGTCGCGTTGACCGCGTACTCGAGGTCGGCGTCGGCCAGGACGATGAGCGGGTTGTAGCCGCCGAGCTCGAGCACGACGCGCTTGAGCCGGCGCCCTGCGGCCTCGGCCAGCTTGCGGCCCGTGGCCGTCGAGCCCGTGAAGTTCAGCCGGCGCACGTGCGGGCTCTCGATCAGCTCGTCGCCCACGGCCTGCGCCTCCCCCGGCGCGTGGGTCACGACGTTCAGCACACCGGGCGGCAGCCCCGCCTCGGCGAAGACCTCGCCCCAGAGGAGCCCGCCGACCTGCGGCGACCACTCCGACGGCTTGAGCACCACGCTGTTGCCGAGCGCGAGCGGCGCAGCGATCGATCGCGCGGACAGGATCAGCGCGGCGTTCCACGGCGCGATCGCGCCGACGACGCCGACCGGGCGCCTGATACCCATCGAGAACGCGCCCGTGTCCGACGGGAGCACCTCTCCGAGCGGCGCGTACGCAAGCGCCGCGGCCTGCCGGAAGAGACCCGGGACGAAATGCATCTGGAACATGCCGAAGCCAAACGTGCAGCCGGTCTCCCGCGCCAGCATCGACACGACCTCGTCCTGGCGCGACTCGAGCACGTCGGCCGCCTTCAAAAAGATTCCCTGCCGCGCGGCCGGCGGCGTCCTCGACCACTCGGGGAAGGCCTCGGCGGCCGCCTCGACCGCCCGCTTCGCGTCCGCGCCGCTTGCGCTCGCGACCTCGGAGACGACGTCGCCGCTCCACGGGTCGAGATTCTCGAACGTGCGGCCGTCCTCGGCCTCGACGAACCCGCCCCCGATGAAGAGCCTCGTGTCGATCCCGGTCTCGGTCTGGGTGCTCATCCCTGGTCTCCTTTCACGCTCCGCGCTCGACCCGACCGCCGTGCGCCGGTGTGTGACCACCCACGCAGTGTTCCATTCGTCAAGACACTAGTCTAGTATCCGGGACGTGCGAGAGGGATCCGGTGGCGTCGAGCGGTCGCCTGACGGCCCCAGCACCGCCTTCGGGGGGTGCCGCTCGGGCTCGGTCGCAGGCTCACCGGAGCCGCGGTCATCCCTTCCGGCTCGGAGCCGGCGCGCACGGAGGCCCGTCGACGTGAGGGGGTGCACCTGGCGAGACCCTGACGTGGCGTGACGCGGCCGCGGCCGCGGGAATTCGGCAAGACCACCTCTCGAGCGACCCAATTGGAGGGATCCATGCGATCGACGAAGACGATGATCGGCGGAGCGGCCGCGGGCGCATTTCTGCTGGCCCTGATGCTCGCCGGTTGGGCGGCGGGCGCGCAGGCGCCGGTCGGGTCGGGCAAGGCGTCCGCGAAGAAGTCGGTCTGCGGTCTGGGAACGGGCAAGAAGGCGACCGGCGCGCCGATCAAGCTCGGCGGCATCGACATGCTGATCCCGGGCGTGGACTTCACGACCGTCGGCAAGACCGCGAAGGCGTACTTCGACTGCGTCAACGACAACGGCGGCATCAACGGCCGGCCGATCAAGTACATCCTCTACAACGAGCAGCTCAACCCGGCCCAGGAGGCGGCGCTCGCACGGAAGCTGATCCAGACCGACAAGGTGGTCGGGGTCGTCGGCAACACGAGCTTCGCCGAGTGCGGCACGAACTGGAAGTACTACAAGAGCAAGGGCTTCGTCGTGATCGGCGCCGGCGTCCAGGCGGAGTGCTACTCCACCCCGTCGTTCGCCGAGGTGAACGCAGGCCCGCGCTACAGCAACATCGGCGCGGCGCAGGCGCTCATCAAGGCGGGGATCAAGAAGCTCGCGATCGCGTCGCCCGACACGATCTCGGCGTACGCGGACGGCGGCGCGGCGCTCCTCGCCAAGAAGGCCGGCGTCGCGGTCAAGATCTTCCCGACCCACCTGCCCGTCACCGACGCGACGTCGCAGCTGATCCAGATGTACCAGTTCGTCGGCGACGGCGGCGGGATCCTGCTCGACTTCACGCCCGACACGGCACCGGCGTTCATGAAGGCCGCCGAGGCGCAGGGCATCGTCGAGAAGGTCAAGTGGGGCTCCTCGACACCGATCGCGAACACGTTCATGTCGGGCCAGTTCTCGCCCAAGTGGGACGGGCATCTCTGGATCGACAACGAGTTCTCGAACGTCGACCCGTCCGTCGGGCCGGACTCGGCACTGATGTTCGCCGTCCTCGAGCGGTACGCGCCGAAGATCGCGCCGCAGGCGTTCGCGCAGATGGGCTACCTGGCGGGCAAGTTCGCGACGAGCGCCCTCCTGAGCATCAAGGGACCGGTGACGGCGAAGTCGTACAACGCGGCCGTCATCAACCTCAAGAACCAGAAGACGGACATCCTCTGCAAGCCGTACTACGTCGGGAAGCTGCCGTACCACATCCCGAACAACACGAACATCATCGTCGACTACAAGAACAAGGACGTCGTCGTGAAGAACGGGTGCACGGCGATCGCCGCGGTCGACAAGTCCGTCGCCCAGACGCGCATCTGGGAGAAGAAGTTCAACCTCAACACGGGCAAGTAGGAAAACGGACGCAGTGGCAATGGCGATTCAGGGTGACCGGAGGCTCCGATGACCGGCCTGCTCGCGCTGAGCGTGTTCGGCGTCGACTGGCAGTTCCTCAAGCCGTTCATCGTGATCGGCCTGGCGTTCGGGGGCGTGTACGCGCTCTCCGGCGTCGGACTGGTCGTGCTGTACCGGGCCACGGGCGTGCTGAACCTCGCGTTCGGCGCGATCGGTGCCGCCGGCGCCCTGATCGCCTACTACCTCATCAACCACACGAGTTGTCCCGAGTGGCTCGCCTTCACGGTATGCGTCGTGGCGGGCGGGGTCGTCAACCTTGCATACGGCATGGTGTTCGGCCCTGCCTTCGCGCGGCGCGACCCGCTCGTCAAGATGATGGGGACGCTCGGGCTCGCGCTGATCCTGCTGGGACTGATGGCCTGGCGCGCGCCCGCGGGCGGGGCGTTCGCGCGGTTCCTGCCGCTGCCGAGCTCGGAGCACCGCTACGACATCCTCGGCACCTCGGTGAGCTTGACGCAGATCATCGCGATCGTGCTCGCCTTCGCGATCACTGCCGCGGCGAGCATCTTCCTGCGCGTCACGAAGCTCGGCACGGCGATGCGGGCGCTCGCCAACGACCGGGAGATCACCGCAACGTTGGGCGTGCCGGTACGCCGCGTCGAGGCGGCCGCGTGGTTCGGCTCCGGGCTCGCGTGTGGCGCCGCCGGACTGCTCCTACCGGACCTGCTCACCTCCCTCGACTACACGGCGCTGACGTTCCTCGTGATCGCCTCGCTCGCGGCCGCGCTGATCGGGCGGCTCCAGTCGCTCTGGGCGACGCTGTTCGGCGGCCTCGCGGTCGGCCTCGCACAATCGGTCGTCACCCCTTACGCCTCGATCTCCGCGTACCGCTCCGCGGCGCCGTTCGTGCTCGCGATCGCCGCGTTGCTCTTCCTGTCGCGGCACCGCGTCGTCACCGTCTCGCGGGCCGGGGCGTGACCGCGTGACGGCGGCACCGACCTCAGGCGACAGCGCCGCGTCCAGCCGCGAAGTCCCCCGCCTCGAGCGGGGGACGATCGTCCGCGCCGTCGTCATCGCCGCACTGCTCGCCGTCGCGCTCGTCGTCGTGCCGGCGGTCGCCACGGCCGACTGGGTCACGACGGCGACGAGCGTCGCGATCTACGCGGTCGTGGCGCTCGGCTTCGGCATCCTCTACGGCCGCGTCGGGATGATCTCGCTCGGCCAGGTGGCGCTGCTGACCATCGGCTGCTGGGTCGGCGCGCGACTCTCGTACGCGACGTCGCTGCCGTTTCCCGTCCTGCTGCTCCTCGCCGGGGCGATCACGTGCGGGGTCGGCACGCTCGTCGGCCTTCCGGCGCTCCGGCTCTCCGGCCTCTACCTGGCATTGATCACGCTGATGTTCGCGGGCGCCACGACCGTGGTGCTCGCGGTCACGGACTTCCCGAACGGGGGCGGCGGCTTCACGGGCCGGTCGGCGACGGGCGCGCTGACCACGAGCACACCGCCGGTGCGGCGCCCATCGTGGGCGGACGGGGACGTCGCGTTCTACCGCTACACGGTCGTCGTGTGCGCGCTCCTGTTCCTGCTCGCGCTCGTCCACGTCTCCGGCAAGCCGGGCCGCGCGTGGGCCGCGATCCGCGAGAGCGAGCCCGCGGCGCTCGCCGCCGGCGTCAACATCACGCTCTTCAAGCTGTGGGCGTTCGCGCTCGCCTCGTTCGTGACCGGCGTGGCGGGCTGCCTGCTCGCGGCG
>DASSBI010000196.1:0-3291 GCA_035698965.1 Gaiella sp.
GGTTCTACCCGAGCGAGCGTTCGCGGGAATGTTCGGATTCCGTTGGCATCCGCAGGACCGCGATCAAGGCCTCCGAATCGCCGTCCGATAGGGGTAGGTATGGGTGGTGGTAGACGGCTGCTGTGCGCGCTCGCGGGCTCGCTCGCCGCGCTGACGGTTCCGGCGACAGCCGGCGCAGCCGACCCCGCGCCGGCGGTTGCAGCGGCGCCCGCGAAGCAATCCCCGTCGCCGAGCTGGGCGGCGCCGCAGATCGCCTCGGTGGTGCTCGCCGGCGTGATGGGGCCGAGCGTCGTCGCATTCCGGCCCGACGACTCGCTGACGCGCGAGGAGCTGCACGCGGCGATCCTCGCGGTCGGGAAGCCGCACCAGGCGCCCACCGACCCGACGCGCGTCGTGACGATGCGGGAGCTCGACGCGCAGCTCGTCGCGGCCGCGGGACTAGTTCCCGCGGCACGGACGATCCGTCTTGCGGCGCGGGACGCGGGGCTCGAACCGACGGACATGCTCGGCACGGAGACGATCGCCCGCCTGCTCGGGTTGCGCGTGAACCACCCGCAGGGAAGCGAGGAGCTCGAGCGCTCACCGAAGCAGCCGGCCTCGCGCGCCGAGGCGGCGTACTCGCTGGCGAAGTTCCGCCTGCTCGATGCAGGTCGCATCGCGGCGATCCAGAACCTCGTCAGCCGCTTCTCGGTGCCGACGCTCACGGAACTTCAGCGCGACGTGTTGAGTCGCGCGCTGCGCTTCGTCGGCTACCCGTACGTCTTCGCGGGGATGTCCGAGCAGACGCAGAAGCTCTGGAGCGCGACCGCCCCCGGCAACACGATCACGGTTCCGGGCGGGTTCGACTGCTCGGGCTTCGTCTGGCGCGTGTACAAGCTCGAGCCCTATCCCGACGCACCCGCGCTCGCCGCGGTGTTTCGCGGGCGGACGACCTACGCCATGAGCGGCGAGGTGCCGAAGGCCGAGCGCATCGACCGCGCCGCGATCGAGCCCGGCGACGTGATCTTCTTCGGCTCGCGCGGGCCGGCGTCGAAGCCGTCGGAGATCGGGCACATGGGGATCTACGTCGGCAACGGCTGGTTCGTCCACTCCTCGAGCGGCGGCGTCACGCTGCAGCCGCTCGAAGGCTGGTACGCGACGACGCTCGCGTGGGCGCGTCGGCCTTTGGCCGAGTCCGGGCTCGCGTAGCGCTTACGACAGGCGCCACCGGGGTAGGCTCCCCGCGTGCGCTGGAAGAAGGTTCCGGGCCAGGGGGACATCCAGGACCGCCGCGGGCAGTCGTCCGGCGGGCTCGGCCGCGGAGGCCTCCCGATCCCGATGGGGGTCGGCGGCGGCGGGCTCGGCTTGATCGTCGTCGTTGCGCTGGCGCTGCTCTTCGGCGGGAACATCCTCGGTGGTGGAGACGGCGGCGGGCCGCTCTCGCCCGGCGGGATCGACGAGACCGTTCCCCCGCCGTCGTCGGGCGCCGCTCCGGGAGCCCAGAGCACCGGCGGGTCGGCAACGACGAAGGACGACGCGCTCGAGTTCGCGAAGTTCGTGTCGAGCGACACGCAGAACATGTGGACGCAGGTCTTCCAGCAGTCGGGCAAGCAGTACACGCGCGCCCCGGTTGTGATCTTCTCGTCGGGCACGATGAGCGGCTGCGGGCCTGCGTCGTCCTCCACCGGGCCGTTCTACTGCCCGACCGATCACAAGGTGTACCTCGATCTTTCGTTCTTCCAGGAGCTGTCGCGGCGCTTTGGCGCGCCGGGCGACTTCGCCGCTGCGTACGTGATCGCGCACGAGATCGGGCACCACATCCAGTCCGAGCTCGGCATCGAGGAGCAAATCCGCCGGAAGCAGCAGGAAGACCCGTCGAACGCCAACAAGTACTCGGTGCAGCTCGAGCTCCAAGCCGACTGCTTCGCCGGCGTGTGGGGGAAGTCGACCTACGACCGGGGTCTGCTCGATCCCGGCGACGTCGAGGAAGGGCTCAAGGCGGCGGCCGCGGTCGGCGACGACAGGCTCGGCGCGCGAAGCCGCGAGCAGTGGACCCACGGGTCGTCCGCGCTCCGCACGCAGTGGTTCCGGACCGGGTTCGACTCCGGTAAGCCCGGCGACTGCGACACGAGCAACGTCGACTTCTAGCGGTCCTGCTCGGCTCGAACTCGGCCCGGGCTCGTGGGTAATCCTCACGCCAGCGTCTGCTGTCAAAAGGCAGCCCAGTGTCAGACACCGCCTCTCGTCGAGGCGCCGCCTTGGGGTCTCGCCCGGCGCAGAAACAGAGGGCTTGATCAACCGCAAGCCTTGGTCCAGGCGGGTTCGAGCCCTGTTGAACGATTGGCACGAAGCCGGATCGGTTTGCTCTTGACACGATTCGGTGTCTGACACCGCACGCGCGCCCCGCCGCCGCGAGCGCGCCCCGCGATACCCTCCGAGGACACGCTTTCGAGAGGAGTCAGCCATGACGGAGCTTGCAGAGGCACCGGCCGTCGAGCCCGGCGGAGCGATCACCAGGATCCCCCACTGGATCGGCGGGAAGCGGGTCGACGGGACGTCGGGACGCAGCGGGCCCGTCTACAACCCGGCCCTGGGCGTCCAGTCCGGGGCGGTCGACCTCGCGTCGGTCGAGGAGATCGACGCCGCGGTGCAGAACGCCGCCGAGGCGTGGCAGTCGTGGCGGACGATGTCGCTCGCGAAGCGGGCCGAGCTCTTCTTCCGGATCCGCGAGCTCTTCCACATGCATCGCGAGGACCTCGCGAAGCTCCTCACCGCGGAGCACGGCAAGGTGCTCTCCGACGCGATGGGCGAGGTCGCGCGCGGGCTCGAGGTGATCGAGTTCGCCTGCGGGATCCCGACGCTCATCAAGGGCGAGTTCTCCGAGCAGGCCTCGACGGGAATCGACGTCTACTCGATCCGCCAGCCGCTGGGCGTCGTCGCCGGGATCACGCCGTTCAACTTCCCCGCGATGGTGCCCATGTGGATGTGGGCGCCGGCGATCGCGTGCGGGAACACGTTCGTCCTCAAGCCGTCGGAGAAGGACCCGTCGGCGTCGGTCCGGCCGGCGGAGCTGTGGGCCGAGGCGGGCCTGCCGGACGGGGTGTTCAACGTCCTGCACGGCGACAGGGCCGCCGTGGACGGGCTGCTGCACCACCCCGACGTGAAGGCCGTCAGCTTCGTCGGCTCGACCCCGATCGCAAAGTACATCTACGAGACGGGAGCGAAGCACGGGAAGCGCGTCCAGGCGCTCGGCGGCGCGAAGAACCACATGGTCGTGCTGCCCGATGCAGACGTCGCCATGGCGGCCGACGC
>DASSBI010000197.1:0-14128 GCA_035698965.1 Gaiella sp.
GCCGCGAACCAGCTGATCGAGCAGGTCGGGGAGGAGCTGCGCTCGCTCATGCGCCGCGAGGACGCGAGTGCAGTCGGTTGACGTTCCCGTAGCGCTCCTCGGCTACGGGACGGTCGGCGCCGCCGTCCACCGCCTGCTCGCGGAGCAGGGCGACGAGATCGAGCGCGCCACGGGCCACCGGCTCCGGGTCGTCCGCGCGCTCGTCCGCGACCCGTCGCGCGAGCGCGGGTTCGACCCCGGCCCGCGCGTGCTCACGACCGAGGTTCGCGACGTGCTCGACGATCCGTCGATCCGTCTCGTGGCGGAGGTGATGGGCGGGGTCGAGCCGGCCGGTGACCACGTCCTGTCGCTCCTCCGCTCGGGCCGCTCGGTCGTGACGGCCAACAAGCAGCTCGTCGCGCGCCACGGGCCCGAGCTCTTCGCCGCAGCGGCCGCGGGCGGGGCTCAGCTGCGCTTCGAGGCCTCGGTCTGCGCGGCGATTCCCGTGATCAAGGTGTTGCGCGAGTCGCTCGTCGTCACCAACGTCCACCGCGTGCTCGGGATCGTCAACGGAACGACGAACTTCATGCTCTCGGCGATGAGCGAGGGTCAGTCGTACCCGGAGGCGCTCGCCGAGGCGCAGCGGCTCGGCTACGCGGAGGCAGACCCGACCGACGACGTGGGCGGCCTCGACGCCGCGGCGAAGATGGCGATCCTCGCGACCGTCGCGTTCGGGTCGCGCGTCCCGCTCGAATGGGTCGAGGCGCAGGGCATCGACTCCCTCCGCGAGGAGCACGTCGAGGCGGCCCGAGCGCTCGACATGCGCGTCAAGCTCCTCGGGCGAGCGACACTCGCGGACGACCGCGTCGACGTCCGCGTCGGGCCGGCGTTCGTCGACGCCCACCACCCGCTCGCCGCCGTCGAGGGTCCGTTCAACGCCGTGATGCTCCAGGGCGACGCGATCCGCGAGATCACGCTCGAAGGCCCCGGCGCCGGAGGAATCGAGACGGCGAGCGCCGTGGTCGCCGACCTCGTCTCGATCGTCGGGACGACGGGGACCGGCTTTCTCCAGGGCGACCCCGTCTGGCGGCAGGTCGAGCGGATGCCGCCGGGCGAGCTTTCGTCGCTCTGGTATCTCCGCGTGCTCGTGGAGGACCGCGCCGGCGTGCTCGCCCGGCTCGCCCACGAGCTCGCCGTGGAGGGGATCTCGGTCGCGCGGCTCGTCCAGCAGCCCGCGAACGGACACGCCGTCCTCCACGTCGTCACGCACGAGGCGCCTGCCGGCCGGGTCGAGGCGGCGCTCACCGCGATCCGCGCGCTGCCCGAGTCGCGCGGCGAGGCGACCGCGCTGCCGGTCGTCTCCGAACGCGGCGTCGAGGAGCTTGGCTGGGCGTGAGCGCGAGTACGGTGTCTGACACCTTCGTGCCGGAATCGTCACCGATTGTCGACAGCACCCAGGGTCCATGCGGGTCGGGCGCGGCGTTGTCCGAGATCGGTGTCAGACACCGTTTTCCGTCAAGGGCAAGCCGTGCCGAAAGCGTGCCAATCGCTCCACAGGTGTCCGGGGGCTCGTGACGGTGACGCTCATCGAGCGCTTCCGCGACCGGTTGCCGGTGACGCGCGCGACGCCGGTCGTCTCCCTGGGCGAGGGATCGACGCCGCTTCTTGCTGCACCAAGACTCGCGCGGGCCGCGGGCGTGCGCGAGCTGTGGCTCAAGTGGGAGGCGTCGAACCCGACGGGCTCCTACAAGGACCGAGGGATGACGGTGGCGGTCTCGAAGGCGCTCGAGGCCGGAGCGGAAGCCGTGCTCTGCGCGTCCACCGGAAACACGGCCGGCAGCGCCGCCGCCTACGCCGCGCGTGCGGGCCTACCCGCTGTCGTCCTCGTCCCGCAGGGCGCCGTGGCGGGCGCAAAGCTCGCGCAGACGCGGATGCTCGGCGCGACCGTTCTCGAGGTGCGGGGCGACTTCGACCAGGCGCTTGCGGCCGCCCAGGAGCTCGCCGCGCGCGGGACGCACGTGCTTGTCAACTCGCTCAACCCGAACCGGCGCGAGGGACAGAAGACCGCCGTGCTCGAGATCGTCGAGGAGCTGGACGGCGCGCCGCCCGACGCGTTCGTGCTCCCCTACGGCGGCGGCGGCAACACGTCGTCGTACGCGCAGGCTCTCCGCGAGCTCGGTCTGGCGACCCCGATCGTCTCCGTCGAGGCGCAGCGACGGCGTGAGACCCTCGCGACCGCGATCCGGATCGGCGACCCGGTGCACGCCGAGGCCGTGGCGGCCTCCGGCGCGCGCGTGGTCTCCGCGACGGACGACGAGCTCGTCGTCACCTGGCGCGCACTCGCGACGGAGGAAGGTCTGTTCTGCGAGCCGTCGTCCGCGGCCGGGCTCGCGGCCGTGCTGCGTGGAGCCGTCGAGGGCGAGCGGCTCGTCGTGACGATCACCGGGCACGGGCTCAAGGACCCGGCCATCGCCGATCGGCTCGCGCCGCCTCCCCACGAGGTGGATCCGGATCCCGACGCGATCGCCGCGGCTTCCCGTCCCGGCGCGGGATGACCGCCGTTAGGCGGCGTGCCAGGTCGGGATCGGCGTCTGGATCTTCCGACGGCCGCAACGCCGCGAATCCCACTACTTCTGCGCCGTCCATCTCGGCGAGATGGAATTGCCTGGAGTCCGCGCTGCGGTGGCGCCAAACGTGCGAGCCCCTGCAGGCGGATCCATCGCCATCCAGCGAGATGTGTCCGGGGGGGCCAGTGTTCGGGAACGTCACCAGAGGGCGCGAGGCCGGATCTGGGCGGAGCCGATGAGTTCTTGGTGATCTACCGGTCTCTAGCGCGTACAGATCCGTAGGAGCTCGCCTGCAGTACCGACTCCAGGAGGCCGCATGAAGCTTCTTCTCACGTCCGCCGGCATCAAGAACACGAGCATCCGCGACGCACTCGTCGACCTGTTGGGGAAGCCGATTGCCGAATCCGACGCCCTCTGCATCCCCACCGCGTCGTACGCGCACCCAATGGCGGGTCCTGGCAGAGCATGGAGCTTCATCAGCGGGCAGGAGCCCCGCTGCCCCATGACCGAGCTGGGGTGGAAGTCCATGGGCGTCCTGGAACTCACCGCGCTGCCCAGCATCGACCAAGAACGCTGGGTGCCATGGGTCCGAGAAACAGACGTCCTCCTGGTGAATGGCGGCGACGCCCTCTATCTCTGCTACTGGATGCAGCAGTCCGGGCTGGCCGACCTCCTGCCCTCGCTGCACGAGACGGCATGGGTGGGACTGAGCGCCGGAAGCATGGTGATGACCCCGCGTATCGGCGAGGACTTCGTCCAGTGGAAGCCGGCCAGCGGTGGCGACGAAACGCTCGGACTCGTCGACTTCTCGATCTGCCCGCACCTGGCTCCAGAGGGCGTGCCGGGCAACACGATGGCCGACGCAGAGAGATGGGCGGCAGAAATCGATGGACCGGCATACGCGATCGACGACGACACCGCCATCCAAGTCGTCGACGGCACGGTCGACGTCATCTCCGAGGGGAACTGGAGGCTGTTCACCCCAAGTCCGGTAGCAAGCGGAACGGGCTAGAAGCCGAAAAGCGCCGCTCGGCTGGGCGAGCGTACGGGAATGTCCCCCGGATACCGAGTCCGACCCGCTCCGCCACGGCTCTTCGTGGTCGAGCCCGCGCGCCGGGGTGCGCGACGCCCCGTTACCCGTGTCGTCGTGCCGTTTCGACCTGTCGTGCGAAGCGGGGCTCGAGCAAGCGACGCCCACGTTCGATGAGGCGCCTGCTCGTGTTGACAAGCGATACGACGAGCACTGTTGTCACGACTGCGCCGATGAAGAGGCTCGACTCGGATCGTGTGCCCGCCGCGTTTGCGACGAGCCCCACGACGACCCCGGCGAGCGCGGCGTTGATGACCGCGACGAGCGTGGAAGTCTCGCCGATCAGGCGGTAGAACCGGCTCCCCGTGCCCGGGCCATACGTCTCGTGCAGACCCTGTTCGTCGTCGTGATGGCCGGTCACGAAATACGGCTCGAGCCCCGGCGCGATCTCGAGATAGGCGTGACGGAGGCGATTCATGCCGGACAGGAGCCAGAAGTCGTCGATCCGGGCTTCGATGAGGCGGATGTATGTCGCCACGCCAACGAAGAGGGCGACCGGCAGAACGAGGAGCGCAAACGCGGTGAAACCGTCGCCGAACCTGGTCGCCCGGGCGACCAGCGCCAACGCAACGACGGTCGCGGACACGACGGTCAGGAAGATGCTGGCCCGACTGAAGACCGCACGGTAGGTGACATCCCTCGCCGCGAGCAGGCTCCAATGCTCGGTCGCGAGGATCTGGGCGCGCACGCTCTGAGGGACGTCGGCGCGCGGAGAGGACGGCTCCTGCTGTCCAGCTCTCGCCGATCGGGCGAAACGGGGTTCGAGCCGACGACGCCCGCGCGCAATCATGCGCCTGTCGGCGTGGACAAGCAGTGCGACGACTGCTGAGGTCATCGCTGCGCCGATGAGCAGGCTCAGCTCGGATCCTGCGCCCACGACCTTCGCAACGAGACCGCCGACCACCCCGGCGAGGGCGGCGTCGATCACCCCGACGACCGTGGACGTGCTGGCGAGCAGGCGGAGGAACCGGTTCTCCGTGCCTGGGCCGTACGTCTCGGACAGTCCTCGCTCGTCGTCGTGGTGGCCCGTCATGAAATACGGCTCGTGCTCGGGTGCGATCTCGAGATAGGCGTGACGGAGGCGATTCATGCCGGACAGGAGCCAGAAGTCCTCGATCCTGGCGTCGACGAGGCGGATGTATGTCCCCACTCCGATGAAGAAGGCAACCGGCAGAACGAGGAGTGCGAACACGTAGAACCGGTCGCCGAACTCGGTCGCGTCGGCAGCAAGGGCCAACGCAACGACGGCCGCGGATACGACGGTCAGGAAGATGTTCGCCCGACTGTAGATCGCGCCGTACGTGATGTTTCTCGTCGCGAGCAGGCTCCAATGCTCGGTCGCGAGAATCTGCACGCACACGGCCTCGGACACGTCGAGGTGGGGCTCGGTGGGCATCGCGCCTCCTCCCTGTCGAGGGCCGAGCCGTCACCGGTCCCGGTTCGTCGAGATCGTACGCCCGAACGCCCCTGTGATGCTGGCAGGCCATGGGACATGACGTGAGCGACAACACAACACCATGGGCCAGCGAGCGGGAATGTCCCCTGAGCCGAGACCTCTGTACTCCCCCCTACAATGCGTTCGTCGTCTCCGCGAGGGGCCAGAGGGCGCTCCTCCTCGAGTGATCAACAGAAGCGCCGAACCGGCGCGCGTGCTCATCTTCTCGTCCGACAGCTCGCTGACCGTTGTCCACTATCCCGACAGCGGCAAGGTCGGCTTCCGGGCGCGCAGCGGCGGCCAGGGCGCGCTGCTCCCGCGCGAGCGCGAGCGCGACTACCGGGAGGGCGAGGCGTAGGTGTCGTCGCGTGCCGGCCGCCCCGCAGGTCCAGAGCAACCGAGAAGGGCGAGCACCGCATCCAGTTGGGCGCAGGCGACCGACGCCAAGGCCTGGGAGAGCGTCCTCTCTCCCGACGAGCCGACCCCGTTGAGGGACGGTGGAGTGTCCTCCCGGTTCCCCGGTCATCCCGATGTGCGCTCCTAAGCGGCGCCCGAGGCCGCCGGAAGCGCTAGAAGAGCATCGTGATCGTCCGCGCGCCCGCCACCTCGGCCAACCTCGGTCCCGGCTTCGACTGCGCCGCGGTGGCGCTCGACCTGTGGAACGAGCTCGAGCTGACCGACGGCGATGGCGTCGTCGTCGAGGGTGCGGGCGCGGGAGAGCTGCCCGAGGACGTGACGAACCTCGCCGTCAGGGCGTACGCGCTCCTCGCCGACCCCGCCGGCAGGCGGTTTCGCTTCACGAACCGGATCCCGCTCGAGCGCGGGCTCGGCTCGTCCGCGGCGGCGATCGCACTCGGCCTCACGGCCGCGCGGCCTGCCGCGACGCCGGAGGAGCTCCTCGCCGCGGGCCTCGAGCTCGAGAGCCACGCCGACAACCTCGCCGCAGCGCTCACCGGCGGCGTCACGCTCACCTGGGACGGTCGCGTCGCGCGCATCGCGGAGAGCCTTCCGCTCGCGCCGGTGGCGCTCGTCCCCCGCGAGCGGACGTCGACGGAGGCCGCGCGGCGTGCCCTTCCGTCCTCGATCCCTCACGCCGATGCGGCCGCGAACGCGGCACGCGCGGCGCTGCTCGCCGCGGGCGCGGTCGCCAGCGACGCCGAGCTCTTCGCTGCGGCCCTCGACGACCGGCTGCACGAGCCGTACCGCCCCTCGCCCGAGCTCGAGGCGGTGCGGGCCGAGCTGCCGCCCGGCTCCCGCGGCGCCACGCTTTCCGGCTCCGGGCCTGCGGTGATCGTCTGGGCCGACGACGCCGATGCCTGCGCGGCCGCGCTCACGAGCCGGTTCCCCGAACATCAGGTGATCCAGCTCGCCGTCACGCCGAGAGGAGCGCTGTGAGCCTTCGCCTCGTCGACTGCCGGCCGCGGGACGCCTACGAGGCCGGGCACGTGCCCGGCGCCGTCCACCTCGACCCGGAGGGCGACCTGTCGGCGCCTCTTCTCGACCCCGCCATCGGCGGCCGCCATCCGCTCCCCGACCCGCACGTCCTGGGCGCCGCCTTTGCGAACGCCGGCATCGGGCCCGACACGTTCGTCCTCGCCTACGACGAGGGCACGGGCTGGGCCGCGCGATGCTGGTGGCTCCTCCGGCACCTCGGCCACGACGCGGCGGGGACATTCGACGTCCGCACCTACGAGGGGCCGTTCGAGACCGAGGAGCCGCGCGTCGAACGGGCTGCGTTCGTGCCCCACGTGCGCGACGACGACCTGATCGAGGCGGACGAGATCCTGGCGCGCGTCGGCGACCCGTCGCTCGTGCTTCTCGACGGCCGCGCACCGGAGCGCTGGCGCGGGGAGGTCGAGCCGCTCGACCCTGTCGCCGGGCGGATCCCGGGCGCCCGGAACGCGTTCTTCGAGGAGCCCCTGCCACCCGGTGCGGCGGAGCCGCACGAGATCGCGGCGTACTGCGGCTCGGGCGTGACCGCAGCCGTGATCGCCCAGCGGCTCGTGCTCGCCGGGCGCGACGACGTCAGGCTCTACCCCGGATCGTTCAGCGAGTGGTGTCGCAACCCGTCAAACCCGATCGAGCGAGGAGATCCCACGTGACGACCGTCTACGACACGCCGTCCGACCCCGCGAAGCGCCGGAGCGCCGCGTTGACCGACGGCCCCGACCGGGCGGGCGCCCGCGCGATGCTGAAGGGCGCGGGCTTCACCGACGATGACCTCGCGAAGCCGATCGTCGGCGTCGGCACGACCTGGATCGAGACGATGCCGTGCAACCTCAACCAGCGCGACCTCGCGGTGCACGTCAAGCGGGGCGTCCGCGACGCGGGCGGGACCCCGATGGAGTTCAACACGATCGCGGTCTCGGACGGCGTCTCGATGGGAACGTCCGGGATGCGGGCCTCCCTGATCTCGCGCGAGACGATCGCCGACTCGATCGAGCTCGTCGCGCGCGGACACCTGTTCGACGGCCTCGTGATGCTCGTCGCCTGCGACAAGACCAACCCCGGCGCTGCGATGGCCGTCGGACGGCTCGACATCCCGGCGATCGTCTCCTACACGGGCTCGATCGCGCCCGGCCTCTACCGCCAGCGCGAGGTCTCGATCGGCGACGTGTACGAAGGCATCGGCGCCCACGCGGCGGGGAAGCTCTCCGACGCGGACCTGCACGAACTCGAGTCGGTCGCCTGCCCGGGCGCCGGCGCGTGCGGCGGCCAGTTCACGGCCAACACGATGTCGACGATCCTCGACTTCCTCGGCCTCTCGCCGTTCGGCACGAACGGCATCCCCGCGATGCACCGAGCGAAGGAGGAGGCGGCCTACGAGCTCGGCCGGCTTGCGGTGCAGCTCGTGCGGGACGACGTCACGCCGCGCTCGTTCGTCACGAAGGAGTCGTTCGAGAACGCCGTCGCCTCGGTCGCGGCCACGGGCGGCTCGACGAATGGCGTCCTCCACCTCGTCGCGATCGCGCGCGACTTCGGGATCGACTTCACGATCGACGACTTCGAGCGGGTGTCGGCGCGAACGCCGATCGTTGCGGACATGAAGCCCTGGGGCCGCTGGCACGCGAACGACGTCTACGCGGCCGGCGGCGTAGCGCTCGTCGCGCGCGAGTTGAAGAAGGCCGGTCTGCTGCACGAGGGCGCGCGAACGGTCGACGGCAAGACGCTGGGCGAGCTCGCCGACACGGCGGTGGAAACCGCCGGCCAGACGGTCGTCGTCCCGATCGAGACGCCCCTGAAGGCGCGCGGCGGTGTCGCCGTCCTCTACGGGAACCTCGCCCCGGAGGGCTGCGCGGTCAAGCTCGCGGGCCACGACCGCCTGGTCCATCGCGGGCCGGCGAGAGTCTTCGACTCCGAGGAGGAGTGCTTCGCGGCCGTCAAGGCAGGCCGAATCGTCGCAGGCGACGTCGTCGTGATCCGCTACGAGGGCCCGCACGGCGGGCCGGGCATGCGCGAGATGCTGCACGTGACCGGGGCGATCGTCGGCGAGGGTCTTTCGGACTCCGTCGCGCTGATCACCGACGGACGCTTCTCCGGAGCGACGCACGGGTTCATGGTCGGCCATGTCGCGCCCGAGGCGTCGAAGGGCGGCCCGCTCGCGGCGGTGCGCGAGGGCGACACGATCGTCGTCGACGTCGACCGGCACGTGCTCGAGGTGGAGCTCGGCGAGGGCGAGTTGGCGGCGCGCCTCGCCGACTGGACGGAGCCCGAGCCCCGTTACCGCCGCGGCGCGCTCGCGAACTACGCGACGCTCGTCTCGTCGGCCTCGCAGGGCGCGGTGACGCTGTCGCGATACGAGCGGAGCTGAGGGGAGCGGGCCGCAGCCCGCTCCCCCCGGAGAGGCTGCGCTACGGCCGGTTGTCGCGCGGGTCCCAGAGCGGGATCGGCGCGGTCGCGGCGTAGGCCTCTCCCTGCGGGTACGAGATGAGCTCGAGGTACGTGCCGAACGGCGTGCGGAAGTAGTTGATCGTCTGGCCGGCCGCCGGCCCGTCGATCACGGGCAGCGGGCCGAGCAGCTTCTGAGCGCCGAGCGACGAGAGGCGCGCCACGGCCCGGTCGATGTGGCGGACGTAGAACGCGATGTGCTTGCCGCCGAAGTCGGAGTTCCTCCGGAACGTCCGGTCCTGGTCGGGCGACGTGTACTGGAAGAGCTCGATACTCGGCCCGTTCCCGCAGCGGACGTGCTGGATGCGCTCGATCACCGCGCGCGGGTGCACGTCCAGCAGGTCGTGCATGAACGTGCCCGTCGGGTCGAGGAACGGCCCGAAGGCGAGGGGCGAGGAGCACCCGAGCACGTTCTCGAACCAGGCGACTGCGCTCGGGACGTCGGGCACGGTGATGCCCACGTGGTCGATCCCGAGCAGGCCCGGGACGCTCGTCACGACCGGGTCGGTTCCGTTTCGCTTCGGCGACCACAGCGGTCGGCTCGGGTCGCTCTCGTAGGCCATCCCGTTCGGGTAGCTGATCAGCTCCACGTACGTGCCGAACGGCGTGCGGAAGTAGTTGATCGTCTGCCCCGCAGCCGGGCCGTCGGTGAGAGGCACCGGCCCGAGGAACTTCTGCGCCCCCTTCGAGACCATGTACGCCACGGCGGCGTCGATGTCCGTGACGTAGAAGGCGATGTGGTGCCCTGCGAAATCGGAGTTTTTCGGGAACGTCGTCCGCTGGCCGGGCGCCGTGTACCGGAACAGCTCGATGTTGGCGCTCCGTCCGCAGCGCACCATCGTGATCTGCTGGATCACGGCGCGCGGATCGACGTCGAGCAGGTCCTGCATGAACGTGCCGGTCGGGTCGGCGAACGGACCGAACGTGAGCGGAGCGACGCAGCCCATGACGTCCTCGAACCACGTGACCGCCGCGTCGATGTCCGGAACGGTGATCCCGACGTGGTCCATGCCCACGAGGCCGAGCTGTCCGTTGGCCTCGCCCGGCGCGCCTGCGGCCGGCCCGGCCGCAGGCGCCAGCGGGACGGCGAGCGCCGCGGTGGCCGCCGCGACGAGGAGCGCGAGCCCGGCGAGCGTCGAGCGCATGAGGTGTGGCATGGCTTCCCCTTTCGATCCCGCCATGTCGACTGACATGTCAGTCGAGCCTAGGCCTCGGGCGAACGCCATGTCAACCGTGCTGGAATCAATCATCTAGGGTCGCCCGATGACGCCATACACGCTGATCAACATCGACGACGTCGAGGACTCGGCAACCCAGTTCGGCCTGTCGCCGAGCCTCGAGGCGCGCTTCGCGCGGAGGGCGCTCGGAAGCTCGAACCTCGGCGTCTCCCGCGAGACGCTCGCTCCCGGGTTCCGTGTCCCGTTCGGGCATACGCACCGGAGGCAGGAGGAGGTGTACGTCGTCCTCCGCGGCAGCGGCCGGATCAAGATCGACGACGAGATCGTGGAGCTCCGCGAGGGCGACCTCGTGCGGGTCGCGCCCGGGGTCTGGCGCTGCACCGAGGCCGGAGCCGACGGGATGCAGATCCTCGCAGTGGGCGCGCCGACCTCCGCGGAAGACGACTCCGAGCTCGAGCAGGGTTGGTGGGCCGACGAGCCCGCGTCGGCCTGACGGCACGGCACGAGCGCGCTCAGAGACGGTGCAGCAACTCGAGCACGCCGGCCGTCCCGTGGACGACGAGGTCTGCGGCGGCGAGCAGCTCCGGCGGCGCCTCTGCCGACCCGACCGCCACGCGGACGCCGAGCTCGAGGCTGTCGAGCCCGCGGAACGCGTCGACGTCGGTGCGGTCGTCGCCCGCGTAGAGCGCACGCCGCACGGCCGCCCGAGTCACGAGCGTCCGTACCGCGGTGCCCTTGTCGGCAGCGACAGGGGGCCGCACCTCGAGGACCATGCGTCCCCAACGTGGCACGAGGCCCTCCGCCTCCGCCGCGTCGGCGACCCGGGTCAGATACGCCCGCGCTGCCTCCTGGTCGTCGGCGCGCCGGAAGTGGAACGAGACGGAGAGCGGCTTTCGCTCCGCGGGCCAGTCGACGCCACGGGCGAACTCGGCGACGCGGTCCGTCCACGCGGCCGCTTCCGGCGCGAGCTCGAGCCCGTGCTCGCCCACGACGGCCACTCCTGCTACGCCGACCATCCGCTCGACCTCGGTCCGAGGGCGGCCGCTCACGCACGCGACGAGCGCGTAGCGTCCGGCGAGCCTCGCGAGCTCTCCCCGCGTTTCCTCCGGCACGCTCGCATCCTCCGGCCGGCCGGCGATGGGGGCGAGCGTGCCGTCGACGTCGAGCAGGACGGCGGCCCGCTCGGGCTCCGCGGCGAGCAGACGGAGCGGGTCGTCGGGCATCGTCGACCAGGATACGAGCGCTCGGGTGCGAACGGCGTCCCATGACGGCCCGGCTGGCGCTGATCGGCCTCGTCGCCGGCGTCTTCTCGACCCTCTTCGGGGTCGGCGGCGGCATCGTCGTCGTCCCGTTGCTGGTCGCACTGGTGGCGTTCCCCACGCACGCAGCGGCCGCCACCTCGCTCGGCGCGATCCTCATCACCGCCACGGCAGGGGTCGTCCTCTATGCGGCGCGCGGCGAGGTACGCCCGTGGTACGCGGTGCTCGTCGGGATTCCCGCGGTGGCAGGGGCGCTGCTCGGGACGCACCTGCAGCAGCGCCTTACGGGACGCGCGCTGACCCTGGGGTTCGCAGCACTCCTCGTCGTCGTCGGCGTCTGGCTGATCGTCGGATGACGACCTGGACCATCGTCGCCGCGCTCTGCCTCGGGCTCGGGGCCGGGCTCCTGTCCGGCATCCTCGGAGTCGGGGGCGGGATCCTCTTCGTGCCGACGCTCGTCCTGCTCGGGCTCGGCCAGGTGGAGGCGTCGGCGACCTCGCTCCTCGCGATCGTGCCCACCGCCGCCGTCGGCGCCTGGCGGCAGCGCGCGTACGGCAACCTGAGAGTCCGCGCCGCACTCGTCGTCGGGGGCGTCTCCGTCCTGGGCGCAGAGCTCGGCGTGCAGATCGCGACCCACATCGACGAGAGCCTCCTGCGTCGGCTCTTCGGGGTGCTCCTCGTGGGCGTCGCCGCACAGCTCACCGTCCGGACAGTCCGCCAGGGGCGGCGGTACCCTGACGGGTCGTGAGGGCCACCCGTGCCGTAGCCGTGCTCGTGCTCGCCGCCGCCGTCGTCGTCGGCATCGCGGCGGCTGCGGCCGCGCCGCAGACCGACGGCGCCACGCAGGCGACCGCGCTCGTCGCCCAGGTCGTCGTCCCCGGCCAGCCCGGAGGGGCCACGAGCCCGGTCGTCGCGCCGCCGACCGCGAGCGGCGGCGGCGCCTTCGCCTACCCCGCCGACGGCTCCGTCCTGCGGGTCGGCACGTCGACGGCGACCTCGACCGCCCAGTCCGGGACGTCGTCCGCAGCCGAGGGAGTCGTCAAGGCACTCGCAGTCTCGGTGTTCGCGGGCGAGATCACGGCGGACGCCGTCGATGTGCGGGCCGGCGCGGCCGCGGGAACGGCCGGTGCGACCGGCGACGTGGGCACGTCGACGATCACCGGCCTGACGGTCCTCGGTCAGGCCGTCACTCCGAGTGGCAACGTCCAGCTTCCGCTCGCGGACTGGGGAACGCTCGACGTGTTGTCGTCGACGCGCTCGACGTCCGACGTGCCGCGCTCGGCGGAGAGCACCGTCACGGGGCTCCGCATCAGGCTCATCGCGGAGCACAACGGACTTCCTGCCGGGACGCAGGTCGTCGTCGGCTCCGCGACCGTCCGCGCGGTCGCGCAGGCGACGCCCACGACTCCGCCTCCGGCCCACATCGACGGCGCACCGCGCGCGGCGCCGACGGTTCCGACGTCGCCCAAGCCGTCGCGTGTCGCGCCCCTGCCGAACGCTCCCAAGGAGCCCGGACGGTCGATCCCGGGCGCCCCGCCGGAAGTGGTGCGCGCGGCTCCCGAGGTTGCGGCACGCCTGTCACGCGGGGGGTATGTGTTCCCGGTCTTCGGCCCCGCGGCGTTCGGCAACAGCTTCGGCGCCTACCGCGGTGACGTCGCAGGCAAGTGGCACCACGGCGAGGACCTCGTCGCGCCGGCCGGCACGCCGCTCCTTGCCGTCGCGGACGGAACGCTCTTCTCCGTCGGGTGGAACGACATCGGAGGCTGGCGGCTGTGGCTGCGCGACGACGCCGGGAACGAGTTCTACTACGCGCACCTGAGCGCCTACTCGCCGCTCGCGATCGCCGGCAAGCGGGTGAAGGCAGGGGACGTGCTGGGCTTCGTCGGCAACTCGGGTGACGCCGACGGAGGAGTCACCCATCTGCATTTCGAGATCCACCCCGTCGACCTCCTGAAGTACGGGTACGACGGGGCGGTCGCGCCGTACCCGTTCCTCGTCGCGTGGCGTCGTGCGGACGACGTCTCGTTCTCAGAGGGACGCACCTACGTGCTGGGTCAGGATGGGCTCGCGGGCCCGCCGGGGGCGCCCGTCGCCTCCGCCCAGGCCGGTGCCGTGCTGCTCTCGGCGGAGGACATCTCCACCGCCAGCGGCCTCGTGCCGGGGGCGCTGAAGCGGGCGCTCGCCGGCGGCGAGGCCCGCTCCGGCGGTCGTCCCTAGCCGCTCGTCGCCTTCTCGACCTTCGCCTTGGCGTCCTTCGTCTTGTCGGCAGCGGCGTCGGCGGCGTCCGCCGCAGCCTCGCTCGCGCCGCCGTTCGTCGTCTCGAAGGACTCGAGCGGCTGCAGGTCGTCGTTGCCCGCGATCACGTCGAGGAGCTTCTCGCGCGTCTGCGGACCGGTCCAGGGGTTGTACAGCGCGCCCGCGACAACGCCCGCGAGCAGCACCATGTTCCGCCCCTTGTGGCTCTTCTTCTTCTTGCCCTGGAGCGTGTCCTTGGCGCTCATCAGGTCCTCGATCGCGCGGCGCATCTGCTCCTGGGCCTTCTTGTCGGTCGCGAGCGTCCTCGCGGAGCTGCCCACGCCGTTCTGCTTGGTGAGCGGCCCGTAGAGCTCGCGCGCGGCGCCGAGCGCGTCCTTCAGGTCCTTGCGGAACTCCTCGTCCTTGAGCGCCCGCTCGAGGTACGGCTTCACCATCTCGAGCGTGTCCGTCATCTTTGCCGCCTTCTTAGCCATCTC